>JAHDBO010000143.1 GCA_020630355.1 Saprospiraceae bacterium | reverse complement strand
TTATCTCCTAGTACTTTTTTCAGATAGTGGTCAAATAATTTCGTTGCTTCTCTTAAAACTGCGGGCTTTTTATGTTTCAACGTAATCTTGACCAAACGAGCAAAAGGCGGATAAATAAATTCCTGTCGCTCTTGGATTTCCCTTTTAAAAAAATGGGGATAATCATTTTCTAAAACTTCCTTAATCACAGGATGTGCCGTATTCATCGCTTGAATAATAACTTTCCCTCGTTTCTTGCGCCGCCCTGCCCGTCCGCTTACTTGTGTCATCAGCTGATAGGCCCGCTCACTCGCCCTGAAATCAGGGAAATTAATCAACTGGTCTGCACTCAAAATTCCAACCAAAGACACATTTCCAAAATCTAAACCTTTTGTCACCATCTGTGTCCCCACTAAAATATCCAGTCTTCGCTCTTCAAAATCATTGATAATTTTAGCGTAAGCATTCTTTGAGCGCACCGTATCCATATCCATCCGTCCAATACGGGCTTCAGGGATATACCCCTTTAATTCATCCTCGATTTTCTCCGTCCCGAATCCCTTCATCGTGAGTGTATCGCTGCCGCAAGCAGGACAAGCTACAGGAATTTTTGAGTGATAACCACAATAATGACAAATCAGGTGGTTGTGGTATTTGTGATAGGTCAAACTTACATCACAATTGATACATTCCGATACCCAATCACAGGTCGTACAGCGCATAGATGGCGCAAAACCACGCCTATTCTGAAAGAGAATAACTTGTTCTTTTCGAGCTAGAACAACTTTTATTTCCTCAATCAGGTAGGTGGTAAAATGCGACTGCATCGCCTGTTTTTTCATCTCTGCCTTGACATCTGTGATGACAATTTCAGGCAATTGCAAGCCTCCAAAACGTTCCTTCATTTCTACCAAGCCATACTTTCCGTTCACTACATTTTGGTAGGTCTCAACAGAGGGCGTAGCTGTCCCGAGCAGTACCTTCGCCCCGCACTGATGCGCCAGATATATCGCCGCATCCCGTGCATGGTAGCGAGGGTTGGGTTCTCTTTGTTTGAAAGAATGGTCATGCTCTTCATCTATGATGATTAAACCAAGATTTTGAAACGGCATAAACAGCCCCGAACGAGCACCCAATATGATAGACTTACCTGCTAAGATTTCCTTCCAGATTTCGACCCGCTCGTGATTATTGAGTTTGGAATGATAGACCAAAACATCTTCTGCAAAGACCTTTTGCAAGCGTTGGATAATCTGTGCTGTCAGCGCAATTTCAGGCAACAAATACAAGACTTGTTCTCCCCTGTCCTTGGCTTTTTGAATGAGGTCGATATAGATTTCTGTCTTACCTGAACCAGTGACACCATGAAGTAAAACGACATTTCTAGCTTCAAATTTAGATTCGATTTCCCCTAGGGCGCGCTGCTGCTGCTCGGAGAGCCCTTTTGCCATATCCACCTCCTCTTCATAAGTTCCCAAGCGGCTGACCTCTTGTTGGTAAACTTCAAAAATACCTTTATCCACCAATCCTTTCACCACCGCAGTACTCACTCCAGCCGCATCATAGATTTCTTGCTTTCGAACGATTTTTTGGGCTTTCGCCAAATGGACATAAGCCATCAAAGCCTCGGTTTGTTTGCCCGCTCTTGCAGTCAGTTCAAAGGCTTTTCTAAGATTATCGGAATCTATTGAGTAAGGTGGTTGCAAACGGACACAAGTAATCGTTTTGGGTTTGTACTTGCTTTGCAATTCTTCTTTGAGATAAATAATGTGCTTTTCTATTAAAGCCTTTATCACGGGATACACTGTCTTTTGTCCTAGGATGCTTTGCAAATCGGCAATGCTCAATTCTTCTTGGATAGACAAGGCCTCTGCCACGAGATATTCTCTATCGCTCAATGCTGTGAAATCCCCATCAAAGAAAGGGCTGATAATTACCCTTGTCTCGCTCGCGAGTTTCAAACCAGAAGGTAAGGCTGCATTCATCACTTCCCCAATCGTACACATATAAAAACCCGCAATCCACTTCCAAAACCGAACTTGGTCTTTCGTAATTATCGGTGCCTCATCTAGTACTGAGTGTATTTTTTTAGGGTGGTACTCCGCTGGTTTTTCTTGATGGATATGTACAACTACCGCTGCATATAATTTATTTCGTCCAAATTGCACCTCTACCCTTACTCCAAATTGGATACTGTCCATCAATTCATTCGGGACCTCATAAGTATACGCCTTGGGCACCGCTATCGGTAGGATGACCGTAGCGTAATTTTTGATTTGATTCGGCGCTTCGAAGAGTTCTAGTTCCAAGGGTAAGATTTATTATTTCTGTACTCGTCGGACACTTTAAAAGCGCCCGACGAGTAGGAGTACAAGTATAACAAAATATAAAAAGGCTTGGATATATCAGTATGCTAATTTTTTTTATTAAAAATCCTTCATCTCTTTGCAATACATAATATTCTTATGTATAATTGTATTATGTATTCAAAACAATTATTAAAAGGCTCGCTTAAAACCATCATTTTGACGGTACTCAAGGAACGAGGACGGATGTATGGTTATGAAATCACGCAACACGTCAAAAGCATCACAGAGGAAGGGCTCGTTCTGACCGAAGGTGCACTCTACCCTGCACTACACAAACTAGAAGCCGAAGGATTCCTCCTTGCTGAAAAAGAATCTATTGGGCGGCGTGTCCGCAAATACTACTCGCTCTCGGAAAAAGGGATGGAAGCTGTCGCTGAAAAAGTCAATGAATTTGATGCTTTCGTACAGATGATGCAACTGATACTTCACCCCAAAACCTCCAAATCATGACGGCGCTCACACCAAGTCAAGAGGATATTATCGAACAAATCCTAGAAGAAGCGGAGATAAACATCCTAAAAGAAGAACTCTTCGACCATATCTGTACTGATGTAGAAGCTAGAATGACTCAGGGCAATTGCTTTGAAATCTCACTTCAAGAAAGTATTTCCAGTTTTGGGAAAGAAGGACTACTCCGAACGGAACGCCAGACAAAATTATTTATTCATCAAAAAAAATATCTCATGAAAACCTTATCCTTCTCTTTTTTAGTACTGATGCTCTTTGTAGCGTTCAGCAATTTATCAGGTCAAGATATGCCTAACATCAAACCGATTGATGCGAAGATAAGTTCTACTTTCGGACCAAAGCTCCACCCCATTCTAAAGAAGAAAAAGATGCACAAAGGAGTTGACTTCAAAGCTCCGATTGGTACCCCAATAAAAGCAACTGCTGATGGTATAGTCACGACAGCTGATAAAGACTGGAAATATGGTAATAAAATAGAGATTGAGCATAAAAATGGTATCTCTACTTTTTATGCTCACCTTTCAAATATCCATGTCGAAAAAGGTCAAAAAATAAAACAAGGTGATACCATCGGGACGGTTGGTTCTACAGGTCTTTCTACTGGACCTCACCTCCACTATGAAGTAAGAGAACAAAATAAACCTGTTAATCCTGAACCATTTTTAAGCTTAAAATAAACCCAACAATCGTCAGAGGTTAGAGTCATCTCTGACGGTTCCTTTTTCTATAAATTGTCCAATATCCTTAAAAAAGAGTAATTTCGGGTCGATTATTGAAGCGAGAGAAATGTAACTTTTCAAGCAATAAAAAAGAAGACCCATGAAAGGAATTATATTAGCTGGAGGCTCGGGGACTAGACTTTACCCTATTACGAAAGCCATTTCTAAACAGCTGACCCCCATTTATGACAAGCCCATGATTTATTATCCGCTTTCCCTATTGATGGAAGCTGGTATTAAAGATATTTTAATCATCACTACGCCACACGATATTGAGCAATTCAAAAGACTTCTTGGAGACGGGAAAGACTTGGGTTGCCACTTTGAATATGCGGTTCAGGAAGTACCCAATGGTTTAGCACAAGCTTTTGTAATTGGAGAAGATTTTATTGGTGATGATAAGGCGGCATTGATTTTAGGGGATAATATTTTTTACGGAACAGGAATGGCACAGCTCCTGCGTGAAAGTGCGGATATTGAGGGGGCACGTATCTTTGCCTATGAAGTATCCGACCCAGAACGCTACGGTGTCGTAGAATTTGATGCCGATATGAAAGCTGTTTCTATCGAAGAAAAACCAAAGCAACCCAAGTCTAATTTTGCTGTTCCAGGGCTTTATTTTTATGATAAAAAAGTCGTCGAAATTGCTAAAAACCTTGAACCTTCTGCTAGAGGCGAATATGAAATCACTGATGTCAACAAAGCTTATTTGGAAGCGGAAGAACTAACCGTTGGTATTCTTGATAGAGGAACGGCTTGGCTAGATACAGGTACTTTTGACTCCTTGAGTGATGCCTCGGAATATATCCGAGTCATTGAAAAACGAACGGGTATCAAAATCGGTTGTATCGAAGAAGTTGCTTATCGAATGGGCTTCATCAACAAGGAACAACTCCGTAAACTGGCCGAACCTTTACAGAAAAGTGGTTATGGCAATTATCTTTTGAATTTGATAAAATAACAATGGCAAAAATTCTCGTGACAGGTGGTGCAGGTTACATCGGCAGCCACACGATAGTGGATTTGGTAGAGAAAGGGTTTCAGGTTGTTTCCATAGACAACCACCACAACTCTTCGCCCAAAGCCATTGACAATGTTTCCAAAATTGTAGGACAAAATATACAAAACTACGCCATCGACCTCTGTGATGCGCATCAAGTAGCACAGGTATTTGAAACACATCCAGAGATAGAGGGAGTCATTCATTTCGCAGCCTTAAAAAGCGTTGGTGATTCCGTTAGTGACCCTATTTTTTATTTTAGAAATAATATGGGTGGAATGATAAACATCTTGGAACAGGTGCAAAAACACCAAGTCAAAGCTTTTATCTTTTCTTCGTCTTGTACGGTTTATGGCAATGCTGATGAACTTCCCGTAACGGAGTCCACCCCTATGAAACCTGCCGAATCACCTTATGGGCGCACGAAGCAATTTGGAGAGCAAATGATTCAGGATATTGCTCCTGTTTGCCCCGATACAAATTTTATCTCCCTACGCTATTTCAATCCTGCGGGAGCACACCCGAGTGGGCTAATCGGCGAATCTGCCATGAACAAAGCCACCAATCTTGTCCCTGTTATTACAGAAACTGCAAATGGGAAAAGAGCTTCCATGTCTGTTTTTGGAGAAGACTACGATACCAGAGACGGTACTTGTATCCGAGATTATATCCATGTCATGGATTTGGCAGATGCCCATACCAAAGCCTTGCAGTTTGCGCTAGAGGGAAGAGCAAAAAACAACACCGAAGTATTCAATTTAGGAATCGGGGAGGGCGTTTCAGTATTAGAAGCAATCCAAGCATTTGAAAAAACATCCAATACCACACTCAATTATACAATGGGACCACGCAGAGAGGGGGATGTTGTTGCTATCTATGCCGATAAGTCTAAAGCAACTACGCTCTTGGGATGGAATCCCTCAAAAGGTATAGAAGACATTATGCGTACCGCTTGGGCTTGGGAGTTGGATAGGAAATATTAATACACTTATTCCTTACTTGTCGGACACTTTGAAAGTGTCCGACAAGTACTATCCTTTGCACGGATGTTGCATTGCAACATCCCTATTCTTCATCTTCTTCCGATTGAGGGGCTAACTTTATGACCAATCCATCCAAACTATCTTCTAGAAAAA
>JAHDBO010000142.1 GCA_020630355.1 Saprospiraceae bacterium | reverse complement strand
TCAATCTAATATCTAAAGACTAACTACTAATATCTGATTTTAGAATAAAATCTAAAGTAAAAACACAAAAGAGCGATGGTTATTAATAAAATGAATTACGAGCAATTTGCGCTAGATTATCTAGAAGGGACGCTAGATGAACGAACGCAAGCTTTGATGGAGCATTTTCTCACTGAAAATCAAGACATCAAAGCGGAGTTGGATGGTATGGCGCTGTTTGCGCTAGAAGCGGATGATACTATCATTTTTGAAGACAAAGCGGTATTGATTCAGCCAGTAGCTATACGGAGCGTAGCTTGGTGGCAGTATGCAGCTGCAGCCATTGTTTTGCTAGGAATCGGCTTTGGTATTGCCCAAATGACGATGAATAATGAAGACATTAGCACGCCCAATCTTGCTGAAAAACCAGCTATTGAAATTCCCGTTGAAACGCCTTCAAAAAAACTGGAAACTACCCATGAAGCCATGGCAGAAGTCAGCATTTCAACACCAAGAAAGAAAACTATACCAACATCACCTCATTCTAGCAAAAAGAACATATCCAAACCAAAAACCAGAACTATTCCAACCAAAAAACAACTAAACCCAAACCTGACCGCTTTAGCGACAGTCGAATCAACACCCCAGATCAACCAAATACCAGAACCTGTGGATTCTGAACCTAAAAATGAAGTTTTCCAAACTCAAAAAAATGAGGTAATTGCCTCAGTCACAACTAAAAAAACGACAAGTAAACCCATAGCGTCCAATCTAAACAAAGAAGCCCTGACGATGATAGAAAACACAAATACAATCGCTTCTATCCAACCGAGGGACTTTGAAACCGACTTACCAGAAATTGAACTGGATATTCCTAGTAAAACAACTGAGCTTGCCGAGAAGGAAAAGGGAAATCGCCTACAAAAAATGGGACTCCTGCCTGAAGGAAGTAATGGGAAATTCAACTTCAAAAAACTGAAAGAAGCCTTGCTACCAGAAGCTTTTGCAGAAGCCGATTAATCGGATTTAACATCGATGAAAATTCTATAATATTAAGCACTTGAACACGCTTAAACTTAAAACCTTATTCCAGTAACGAACTAAAATCTATTTTATGAAAAAGATACTTTTTTTAAGCTTAATGATGAGTTTTGGACTTTTCTTGAACGCTCAAACCGATACGCTAAATATCGAAACAAATCCACCTCAAGATTCTGTCAAAACAAAAAAGAAAAAGAAACGGACCATAAGTATCACTTTTGGTGAAGATGACGAAGCAAATAGCGACGATTCTGCCAAGTCTAGAAATAGCGATGATCAAGTTTTGAAAAAGAAATTCAAAGAGCCTAAAAATAAAAAATGGATAAAGACCCGTTGGTTGATGTTGGATTACGGTATCAGTGCTTATAGACACAACGGTAGCATGGACTTACCTGCAGAATATATGGCATTCGACCAAAAATACTGGGGCTCGAACAATTGGAATCTTCACGTTGTAAAACAACGCGTTAACATCTCCAATCACAAGCTCAATTTGATGTACGGTTTGACCTTTGAGTTCAATCGATATAACTTTAGAAACAATGTAGGATTGACACCAAATGAAAGTCAAGTGACCGTGGTTGATTACGATGATTTACAATTTGAAGACAATCGACTCAATGCGACTTACCTGACCGTTCCTTTTATGTTGAACTTTGAATCTAATCCTAATAAACGTTCTCGCTCTTTCCGAGTAAATGCGGGTGTTTACGGTGGTATTCTCCTAACAGGCAGACTGAAGCAAGAGTCAGAAGACGGTTCGATTGACCACAAACTGGATGATGATTTCAATTTGAATCCGTTCCGTTATGGCGTCGCCACGCAAATCGGTTTCGGAAGGGTCAATTTCTTTATGAACTATGGATTGAGTGACTTGTTCGATGAAGATGAAAACGGTGGTTTCGACTTACAGCCGCTTAACTTTGGGATTACGATTATTCCATTTTAGAATAGACATTATTCTATTTTCGATTTTGGTAAAAACATTAGGCTATAAAAAAATGATTTTCAATCTAATACCTAATTACTAATATCTGATTTTAGAATAAAATCTAATGAAAGTAAGGGATTTAGACATTAATAGGCTACGCAAAAAACATAGTTGTTTCTTCTTTTATAAAAAGGAAATAAACAAGTTAGTTGCGTAGTTTATTATTTGCTAAATGCCTAAGAGGATAAGCGCTTTCCTGCCCAATCAGTGCTTTCCAACGAAGCAGTTGTTCTGATTTTGCAGTCATATTTTTATCGTTCCTAAACCCTAATAATCCGTCTTGATGCTCTTATCAAAAGGCAGTTTGAACTGATAAAGCAAATCCTTGTCCCGACTGTCATCCGCCACATCTAGTCCATAAACGACCTTCGAAGGGTCTTCATAAACCAAAGTCCCGAACATCCTATCCCAGATAGAAAAGATATTCCCGAAATTGGTATCCGTCCAAGGGCGTTCAAAATGATGGTGAAATTTGTGCATATTCGGCGTGACAAACACGTAACTAATCGCTTTGTCCAAACCCCTAGGCATATTGATATTAGCGTGAGTAAAATAGCCGAAGAAAACCGTCAAAATTCTATAAAACAAATAAAACGCCACAGGAATCCCAGTAATGGTCACTGCTATCAATGCAAATACCTCCCTCAATACATAATCTCCTGGGTGATGCCGTGTAGCTGTAGTCGCATCTACGGTCGTATCGCTATGGTGTATCATGTGGAATTTCCACATCCATTTTACTTTATGCAATAGGTAATGAACCAGATACTGTGCGGTGAAGTCCAAGGCAGCAATGGCGATTAACAACTCCACCCAAAGGGGCAAATCAATTAGATACAGTAAGCCAAATTCATTCGTTGCCAACCAAGCAAATATACCGACTGTAGCCAAGCTAAACAGGATATTTATCGTCAGATCACTTGCCAAGAAAACGAAGTTCACCCCAGCGTGTTTCCATTTTTTATAGTCAAATTTCATTAAAGGCGCAGCTACCTCTACGACCCAATTCATAGAAATACAAATAAAAATCCACAACAACTTCTGCCAGCTCGGCATGGTTTCAAAAAATTCTAAGAAAGATTCCATCTTTATTAATTAGAAATGAAGAATGTATAATGAGTAAAATTAGAAGGGTTTCGAATGTATTGCAATTTAAGGATTCTTATGTGTATTTTGAATTAACTTTAGCGAATCGAAGTTCAAAATCGTGCAAAATCCAATTCAACAGAACGAATACATCCCCTTAGGAAGTAATGGCAACACCATCTACGCTAAGGTCTACGAACCAACGATTCCTAGTCATATTAGCTTAATCTTAAGTTCTGCCACGGGCGCTAAGCAAGGCTATTTTCGCCATTTTGCCCACTTTATGCAAACCAATGGCATCCGTGTGGTGACTTATGATTATAGTGGTATTGGTCGTTCTGCACCAAAAAATCTGAAAGGCTTTCAAACAACGATGAAAGACTGGGGTGTACACGATTTGACAACAGTGATTGACTATGTATCCGCTCATTTTGAGTATGAAAAATTGATTTTGGTTGGTCAAAGTGTCGGCGGACAAATCCCTCCATTTTCTCCATCCATTCATAAAGTCGACGGACTAGTAAATGTAGCGAGCCAATCGGGCTATTGGAAAATGTGGCATTTCCCTTTAAATCTACTGTTGCGTTTAAATTGGTTCGGAATGCTTGTTTTAACCAAACTTTTCGGTTATTTCCCAGGAAAAACGCTCGGTGCAGTTGGTGATTTGCCGAAAGGCGTCGCCTTAGACTGGGCAAAATGGGGTACAACGCCAGAATATTTCATGTCTTATCTGGAAAATGCCAAGCATAAATTCACTTCCTTGAAAATCCCTTTGCTCGCTTATAGTTTTTCGGATGACCGCACGGCTCCCAAGCAATGCGTCGAGTGGCTCAATCGACAGTATGCCAATTGTCGTCTAACACATCGGCATATTCAGCCCAAGGAAATTGGTGTCAAGCAAATCGGTCATTTTGGCTTTTTCCGACCGAAATGCAAAATCTTGTGGAAAGAAGTCCTAGAAGAAATATTATCTTGGTGAACATTTGATAGATTTTAGATATTAGTAGATAGATATTAGACAACATTGTGTACCAAAACTATCCCTAGAGGAAATTTTGAGTAGTCACTCCCAAGTTGCCACTGTAATAAATCGGTTCTTGAAAACCATTATTTCATAATTTCCAATTTAATGTCTAAAATCAGATTTTAGATTACATTCTGACACTTCTTCTATGATTAAATATTTGAACCAACCCTTCCAGCTTCCATGCGGAGCTGAAGTTCCTAATCGTATTGCTAAATCCGCTTTAAGCGAAGGCATTGCCGAAGCTGACGGTAGACCTTCTGAATCCTTATTCAACCTCTACGAACGCTGGGGCAAAGGCGGTGCCGGCATACTGTTTACAGGCAATGTCATGGTCGATAAAGACCACCTCGTCAATGCCAATGTCATGATAGCAGATGATGCTTTCCTTGCAGATTATGCCACACTTGCCCAAAAAGCGCAAGCGAATGGAACGCAACTCTGGATGCAAATCAATCACCCAGGTAGGCAAGCCCCTGTTTATCTAGATAAAGCGCCTGTTTCTGCCTCAGATGTTGGGATGCCAAGTCGGATGTATTTGAAGCCTCGCCCATTGACGGAGGAGGAGATTCTAGAATTGATAGAGCGCTATGGCAATGCGGCATTACTGGCTAAAGAAGCAGGCATGAGCGGTGCTCAGATTCACGGGGCACACGGGTACTTGGTAAGCCAATTTTTATCAGGTTTGACTAATGTACGTACCGATAAATGGGGTGGTTCTTTAGAAAACAGAGCTCGCTTTGTCCTAGAGATTTATAGAAATATGCGGGCGAAAGTTGGCCCTGATTTTCCTTTGGGTATCAAGATTAATTCAGCAGATTTTCAGCGGGGCGCATTTACGGAAGAGGAGTCTATGCAAGTCATCCAAATGCTGGACGCCGAAGGAATGGACTTGATAGAAGTCTCTGGTGGTACTTACGAAAGAGCCGCCATGGTGGGCACTCAACACAAGGAAAGTACGATTAAAAGAGAGGCTTATTTCTTGGAGTTTATCGTCAAGGTGAGAAAACTCGTAAAGACCCCTTTGATGCTAACGGGTGGCTTCCGTTCTTCGGCAGCGATGGAAGCCGCTCTAGCCAGTGGTGAACTGGATTTCATAGGGATGGGCCGTCCTTTCTGTGTTTATCCGAATATCGCCAATGACTTAATCTCTGGTGAAAGAGCTGGCTGTGAAGTCCCTGATTTATTGACGGGTGTCCCCAAAATTGATATGTCTGGCATGTTGCAGACGCCTTGGCACATGTTCCAATTGGCTCGTATGGGCAAGGGGCTAGAGCCTGACTTGGACATGGACATCTGGATGGTCTATGAGAAGGTGACGGGCAGGAAGCGACCAGAGCAAGCGTAGGGAGTAAGGAGTAAGGAGTGTTAAGTATTATTTTTCTAATTTCGAGTATTTCTTCTTTTGAAAAGAATACTTTTGCAAAAGTAGCGACTTTCAAAATCAGTTTACCACTACTAAAACTCCTTTAACTTTCCTCTCATGATACTTTCCGATAAGAAAATCCTAGAAGCAGTTGCCGCTGGTGAAATCGTTATTGAACCTTACAACCGTG
>JAHDBO010000141.1 GCA_020630355.1 Saprospiraceae bacterium | reverse complement strand
TTACTGCTAGTACAACTTTGAATGCAATGGTAGTAGATGCTGCGGGTAATGCTTCGACTGTTGAAACGCATATTTATACTTTAAATGGGGCTCCTACAGCTGTGGTGGATGTTGCTGGTGGTACTTCAAACTGTTCTCAAACTGTTACCATTACAGCAACGGATGACTCTGGTACGCCGACTATCTATTATACCACAGACGGGAGCACACCAACGACCAACTCGATGAGCGCTGTAGGAAGTACTATCTTGACTTTTACAGCAACAAGTACCTTGAAATTCTTCGCTGAAGATACTGCTGGAAATGTTTCTTCCGTCGAATCTCATACTTATACAATCATAGATAACGCACCAACACTAGCTGTCTCACCTGCTGGACCGCAAACATTCAGTACTTCGATTGCAGTAGCCATCAGTGCCAATGATGACTGTGATAGCTCTGGAGGGATGATTTATTACACCTTAGATGGGTCAACACCTACGACGAGTTCGATGAGTGCTTCAGGGGCTACTTCCTTGACATTTACAAGTACAACGACACTCAAAGTATTGGTCGTTGATGCTGCTGGAAACGCCTCAACTGTTGAAACACACGTTTATACAATCGATAATGCACCAGTTACAAGTATAGATATTGCTGGACCAGCAACTGCCAATTGTTCTCAAGACGTCAACATCACAGCAACCGATGATAATGGTACACCGACGATTTACTATACAACAGATGGTAGTTCTCCAACAACTAGCTCAATGAGTGCAAGTGGAGCGATTAGCTTTACTTTCTCTCAAACCACTACATTGAAGTTTTTCGCTGAAGATAATTTTGGAAACACATCTTCTATCGAATCTCACACCTATACCGTGGTCAATAACGCACCAACTGTATCTGTAAGTCCTGGTTCACAAACTTTCACAACTTCTGTAACAGTCAATATCAACGCTTCAGATGATTGTGACAATTCAGGAACAATTTACTATACAGTTGACGGTTCTACACCAACGGCTAGCTCAATGAGCGCTTCAGGTAATACCACCTTAACTTTCACAAGCACTACTACCTTGAAGGTAATGGCGATTGATGCTCAAGGCAATGCCTCTGCTGTAGATACTTATGACTATACATTGGCAGCACCAACAGGGTTTACAGTTTACTTCCGTAAGCCGACAACTTGGCCAAATGATCCAAAAATTCATTATTGGAACGTTATGCCAGCAGGTACCTTAGCTGATACGACTTGGCCAGGAGCTGCCATGACTCATGATAGCGGCAACTGGTACAGCTTCGAGTTTACTGGTGGTGCAACTAGTACCGAAATCGTATTCAATAATGATGCTGCACCTCAAACGGGCGACCTATCCGCTACAGGCGATACTTGGTTTATCTTGGATGAGGATGGCACATTGAGTACTTATACCTCTGACCCAAGGGACGACTCACCTGCGAGTTTCATTACTTCTCCTGATGGTCATTTAGATCATAGTGCTACTTGGTACGGGGGTGGCTCTGGATTGGATGTGTATGCTGATTACAACGGTACAGACCTTTATGTTGCCACCAATAATGCTGGCGCACTAGGTAGAGATGTATTTGTTTTAATCACGGATAATCCTAGTGCACTTCAAGCGGCACATTGGACGAAGTCAGGCATGGTTGCTGGTTCTTATATTTTCTTAGGAAATGAGAGTGACAATAACTTTAATGCTTGGTATGATGAAAATGAAGTCCAAAACAGTGCCAACACCAATCACTCTAGTGGTGCCTATTTGGAAGGCGTCATCAATGTAAGTGCCGAATTTGGAGCAGTTTCAAAAGTATACATTGTCGCTGCTGCTTACGATACGAACGATGGTGGTGGACTAGAACTTTTGGCTGGTGCTTCCGACAATGGCAATGGAGACATCGAAGCTATCGAATTTATTGAAATCGACCTCGGTTCTGCTCGGCCAAATAGTCCAATAGCTCAAGTCCAGCATAGACTTTATCAAAATACGCCGAATCCTTTTGATACAGATACCTTCTTCGATTTCAATCTAGGTATGGATGCTGAAGTTTCCTTTAGTATTACTGATATTTCGGGTAGAACGGTTTGGCTAGAAAACACATCCTATTCTAAAGGTATTCACAAAATCAGATTGAATAAATATGATTTGAATATTGGTACGGGTATGTACTTCTTCCAGATGAAAGTTGGAAATCAAGTATTCACCCAAAAAATGATAGTTTATTAGCAGTTTTATACGATAACAAGTCCCTAGGTTTTCCTAGGGCTTGTTGTTTTTTATATTTGTTTTTCAACCACACTTGTTCTTACCATGAAAAAAATCCAACTACTACTCATAATTTCTTTCTTATCACACAGCCTCTACTCGCAGACATCTAGCGAAATCAATGCCCTTCAAGAATTGGCTAGTACCTTTCCTAGCCTAGGATGGGCAGGGGGAAATGTTTGCGCCTTTGAAGGGGTCACTTGTGATGCGAATAGCAATATTATCGCATTGGACATAGGCAACAATGCACTAGAAGGAGATATTCCCAGCTCGATAGGAGATTTGGTCAACTTAAAGCGACTTTATTTAGAAAATAATTTCTTCTCAACACTTCCTCCTTCAATTGGGAATTTGACTCAATTAGAAGAATTGTTTTTGTTCAACAATGAATTTTCTAACATTCCTATTGAATTTCAAAATCTTGTCAACCTGACTCGTTTTTGGGCTTCCAGCAATTTGCTGACAAATACGCCCGAGGTATTATCTAGCATGCCTAACTTGCAATATATCAACCTTAGCTTTAATGAAATAGAAGCGATTCCTGCCTTCATTTCTAGTTTTTCACAATTGGAAAATCTGCTACTAGAGCAAAATATCATCAAAGAATTACCCAATGATTTAGGCAACCTGTCATCACTGCAGCGTCTGAATATCAAAAACAATCAAATCAAAAAAATGCCCGACAACATCGACAATGTTTCAGGTATCCAATTCCTGTTGGTGAGTAGCAACAAGTTACCTTTCCATGTGCTCGAATCTATCCAAGATTTATCTTTAATCTCTTTCGATTACGCACCGCAGGACAGTCTAGAAGAGGTGAAAAATGAATTACTGGCGATGGGTGCCGCTCTAACACTGCAGTCAGGAGATGAGAGTCCCAATAGCTCCTACCAATGGTACTTAAACGGGGAGACAGTGGACGGAGCGACGGAAAAAGAATATACTATTGCCGCCGCTACGGGAAGTGATTTCGGGGTTTACACTTGTAAAATCACCAATACCACTTTTCCAGATTTGACCTTATGGACTTCTGATATAACAGTCGAAGAAGATGCCACTTCCGCTATTCAATTGGCTTCAATTGGCTCTATTAGAAGTTATCCAAACCCAGTCGTAGAACAGTTGATTATTGAATTAGATAATCAACTAAGAGGAACTGTCTCTATCGAATTGTATAACAATTTGGGGCAAAGCGTTCTGCATCAACAATTTGAAAAATGGGGCAATAACTTTCAAGAATCCATTAATGTGAATAGCTTCGACTCTGGTAGCTATCATGTTCGAGTGCACATTAATCACTTTGAATTTTCAAAGACGATTATCAAAAACTAAAGAAGGTAATTTCTCAATTGACTTCCACCAATTTTGCCTCTAGAACAAAGTGAATCAAAACCCGAACAGGTTTTTGAAACGTTTGTTCTAAGGCTTTTCTGCTGTGGTAAATCCATGGGCTCAGCTCTTTGACCTTAGCAGGGAAACGCTTCGCCGCACCAGCAAAAGAACTGTGCTGAATCACAATCATTTCCTTTTCAGTTTCTAGGACAATATCCATCCAATTCTCAAATAATTGCCCCTTTTCATGATGAGAAACGGGATAAAAATTTAGGCGATTGGTTACCGTATACTGTTCTTTACAATACTGGTTAAAAGCATCCAATTGTTGTACAAAAGCAAGCAAATCCACATCCTCTTCGCATTCCAATCGCTCTAAGATTTGTTGGCTTAGTGTTTTTTTCTGTTCCAAATCCCACTTGCTATCCCAAGCATTGAAAGCAATTTTCAGGGCTTTGGCGATAAGTTTTGAGTCCGCAAATTCTCCTAGTTTCAGAGCAGGGTGATAGCTCTGATTTTGCTGGATTTTATAAGTTTTACCGCAATGGGCGTTCAAGTCCACCAAGTAGTTTTGATGAACGCTTTTCTCCTCCTTTCTAATAAAATAAGAAACCAAATCCGCCCCCATTTCTATCCTTGGCAATTCCTTTTCATAATGAAAAACTTGGGTATGCTTCAAGAGTGGTTGTCCTTCCCAAGTCCAGATGGTTTCTGGTTCTTCGGATAAAGCCGCCGCTTTGTTGTTGCCATCACAACAAACCCGATTCAACCAATTGGTTTCCTTCTGCCTAGTCGGAAAAACGAGGTAATCCCTTGCCCTAGTAATCCCTACATAAAGCAATCGGGCATCTTCTTCGATTGCCTTCTGAGTAGTGGCAGCTTTAATCGGACTTTCATTAATCCGTTCAATGAGATTGGTCCCTTTCCATTGCAGACCATAGGGATTGACCCAATAACGGATATAGCGATTGCCTAGTATATCATTCAAATCTACCGCCTCGCTTTCTGCCTCGATATGTACCCCCCATATATTGTCCCGAATATCTTTTTCAAGCTCCGCCAATATCACGACAGGCCATTCCAAGCCCTTACTTTTATGGTAAGTCAGTACATTGACAGCATCCTGGCTTTCGCCAGAACCCTGTTGGTCTTTTTGTTCCAATTCCAATTCATTCAGCCACAATAAATAACCACCTAAAGAGGCTGCAGTATGCAATCGATTACATTTTTCCTCGTATTGAAGTGCCATTTTGCGCATGCGGTCTACATTGGCGAGGCGCTGCTCCGCTTTCCCCCAGCGTAGGATGTAAGCACGCAAATCCAAATTTTCCAATAATAAATCCAATAACTCCGCCGAGGACAATTCCACCACCTGTTCCCTTAGTTCATTAAGCGTTTGAATAATGGGAGCTTCCTGTCCCCAATTCCAATCATTGGCGTCGTATTCTTTTAAGAAATCTAACCTATTTTCGATAATATCCTCAATGGGAGCATGACCTGTAAGCAAGATGATTTCCGCCACCGAAAGCGAGTCGGAACGGTGCAAGATATACTTCAAACAAGCCAATATCAACTTGGCTTCCGCTGTTTGTAAAATCCCCGTCCTAGAAATGGCCGCTTTCAACCCCTGATGATGCAGTGCCTCCGCAAACTGAGCACAAGCTTCATTCGTTCTGCAAAGAATAGCTATATCGCCTGCTTGGGCAAGCCGCAGACCATCTTCCCCTTTAGGGTCTATCCAGATTCCCCTGTCTAAAGTATCTTTTATAGTTTTGGCAATGGCATGTTGCATGACCTTGATGCTAGGCGGTCGCTTTCCTTCATAATTAAAATGCCAGTGCAGGAGGGAATAAGCCGCTTCTGGCTGAGCTGGGTTTGCTTGACCAGCAATTTGGTCGTTACTGGCACGTTGTGGTATCAGGGCGACTTGGTCTACTTCGATTTGACGGCCATCGGGCATGGTTTTTAGCTGTCTGTTGGCTGCCATTTCTGGAAAGGCTTTAGAAAAGATAGCATTGGTCGCATGGACAATATCTTTTCTAGAACGCCAAGACCGTTCTTGTATGTTTTCTGCTTTGACCCCTCCGTTTTGCTGGA
>JAHDBO010000140.1 GCA_020630355.1 Saprospiraceae bacterium | reverse complement strand
ACTAAATAAATTAGGAAAATGTCAGAAGGTCATAATAATGAGGAAAGGAGTTGGCTAGAACGGATGCGGAGTGCCTATCGTCTGGTAGTAATGAATGACGAAACATTTCAGGAAGTTGCTTCTTACAAGTTGTCTCGTTTGAATGTGTATATGATGCTGAGTGCTTTGGTGGTACTAGTAGCTGCTTTAGTGGTAGCCTTGATTGTTTTTACGCCACTGAAACAATATGTGCCAGGGTATGGTGATGTCAATTTGAGAAGCAAGGTAGAACGCTTATCCAAAAAGGTGGATGCGATGCAGTCCAAAATTGATGCAGATAGCCTATATATCGCCAACGTTCGTCGGTTGATTTTGGCAGATTATGAAGTGGCAGAAGAGATTACGGAAGATGAAATCGAAATGGAAGATAGTTTGCTGACTGTCGAGAAGATAGAAGAAGACGAACAATTGCGACAAGCAGTAGAAGAAGATCGTTTGATTGGTATCGCCGAGGTCGAAAAGAAAAAACCTGAGGTGAAATCTGCTTCTTTTAGCAATAAGAATAAACCTCTAGAACAATTGTATCTGGTGACGCCCGTTAAAGGACCTGTGGTGCTAGGTTTTCTGCCTGAAGAAAAACACTTTGGAGTGGATATAGTCGCACCCAAAAACACCGCAATTAAAGCAGTGATGGATGGCGTCGTCATTGCTTCTGATTGGACGCTCGAAACTGGGAATACTATCGGGATTCAACACGGCAACAACCTGACTTCATTTTATAAGCATAATTCTGTGTTGCTCAAAAAAGTAGGAAGTACTGTCAAAGGAGGAGAAGCCATTGCGATTATTGGAAATACAGGAGAATTGACTGACGGCCCGCATCTACATTTTGAATTATGGCAAGACGGCAAGGCCATCAATCCTCAGGATTACATCAATTTTGAGTAGAAAAAGTGACACAAGCCCATTGTTTGTATTCTAATAACAATCCTGTTTGTGAATAGGATAATCCTAGGATAAATTATTATCTTGCATGTCTAACAGACACACGAATAATTAGTTTCTGACAAGAACTATGGGATTTTAGGGTTTAGTAAAAATTAAGTAGATGTTTGGGAACAACAAAAAAAAGGAGGAAATGGCTAATCCAGCTACAAAAAAATCAAATGGAAGCCCTTCAAACGGATTTAACAATCTAGTAAAAGGGACAAAAATTGAAGGTAATGTGACTTCTGATTCTGACATTAGAATAGATGGCATTATTGTAGGAACATTGAAGTGTTCTGCCAAAGTTATCATTGGGCCATCTGGCTTGGTAGAAGGAGAGGTCATCTGTCAAAATGCGATGATAGAAGGGCGATTTGATGGCAACATCACAGTATCTGAATTGTTGACGGTCAAGGAGACTGCTCAGATAACTGGAGAAGTCAAGACGGATAAATTGGTCGTGCAGTCTGGTGCTACTTTCAATGTAAGCTGTACAATGGGTAGTAAACATTCTAATGCTTCGAAGGGAACGGCTTCAACACCTAAAACGGCAACGGCCAAAGGGGTGAAACAACCTGCATAAAATAAAAACACTCGATTCGAGAAGCCTACTAATTGTTAGTGGGCTTTTTTTGTGCTAGGAAGTTGGTGTAAAAGTGATAACTTGGGACGGATTTTTAATTAGAACAACAAATTCTGAATGATACAGAAAGGGTTTCTGTGGACATTGTTGTGGGCAGCTATGGGGTCAATCGCCTCGATTTTTATTTTGTCCCGATTTATCAAATCTTGGCAAGAGCATTTTGCTTTTGGAGCGTTTTGTGTGGCCTTTTTTGTGGTATTTACGTTTGTTGCCTATATCAGAGGGGTGCAGGCCGTACGAAGCCATAATAAGAATACCTTTACAGCTCAATTGATGGCATTGATTATCGTTAAGATGATACTCTCTGTCTTATTGGTAGTCGCCTACACTAAAATTGTTCCCAATTGTGGGCGGAACTTTATAGGCTTGTTTATGTTACCTTATATCATTTTTAGTGTCGTCGAATATTATTATTTAACACAAATAGCCAAATTAAAATAGGATGAACAAAGGATTTAGTGCCAAGGTCAATGAATTAGAATTTACAACTGAAGTATTGTCCGAAGAAGTAGATATTGTTCGAGATGGAGACGGTCATTTTCATTTGTTAGAAAATGGTAAAGCTTATCGTGCCGAGGTAATCCATGCCAATGAAATAGACAAATCCTATAAAATTAAAGTCAATGGAACGACCTTCGATGTACAGCTAAAAGACCACTATGACCGCCTAGTGGACCAAATGGGGCTTTCCGCATTGAGCAACCAAAAGGCTAATGATGTAAAGGCACCTATGCCAGGGTTGGTGCTAGAGGTAATTGCAAAAGAAGGGGACACCGTAGCAAAAGGCGACGCCGTTCTCATCTTGGAAGCCATGAAAATGGAGAATGTACTCAAAGCGCCTGGCGATGGAACTATAGCGTCGATTGAAGTAGAGCAAGGAACAGCCGTAGATAAGGGACAACTATTAATTAAGATAGATTAAATCTCAATCTAGTTGCCACCTGCCGAAGCGGTGTTCGTCGTGGTATTGACCGTTCTTGAATATTTCATTTTTGAGAATGCCCTCTTTGATGAACTTGCATTTTTCTAGTACCCTCATAGAGCCTTTGTTGAAGGCGAAGGTTCTAGCATAGAGTTTTTTTAAACCTACTTTTTCAAAACAAAAACGACAAAGGGCTTCGACCGCCTCTGTCGTCAAACCTTTGCCCCAATAAGGCTCCCCTATCCAATAACCAATTTCGGCGGTGTGCTGGTGTACGTCTATTTGTTGGATATATCCAATCATTCCTATAAATTGCCCCTCAAATTCTATGACAAAATCAGTTTTCTTTTTCTTTTTAGAAAGCATATTGATGAAAGCAATGGCGTCTTTTTCGGTGTAAGGGTGCGGGAAATAATCTCGAAGATTATTCCATAACTTAATATTATTGCCGAGTTGCTGAAGTCGTTCTTTATCTTTTATGTCTATTGTTCGAAGGGCAATACGCTTGTGTTCGATAAGATTCATAAGAAACCATTTTCTCCCATGAACCCCAGAAAATACTGTAAAGTTTCTTTGGGGGCCTCCGTTTGTGGATAATGACCGATATTATCCAAAATAATTACATCTGGGTTCGGTACCTTTTGAAGGTAGTGTTCTGCTAGGTGTCTACCCGAAACGGGGTCTAAAGCACCATCGATTAAACGGACGGGTATGCTGGGATTGACCGTTGCATTTTCCCAGCGCGCTTTGTGCTGCTTACGGTCTTTCATATAGCCAATCAATTTGTGAGTGATGCGCCCCCCATTATTATAATCTACGAGATGATAAAATTCATCAAGTTCTATTTTGGTTGGTTGGGTGTCGGGGCCAAAAACCTTACTGAAGCTACGGCTAAAAATCTTCTTATTGATGAGTGGACTAATTAGAAAACCAATCGGGCTATTGAGTAGCGTTTGTATTAAGCGTGGCTGGTGCAAATCTGGAAAAAGCCCACCGTTGAGGTAGCAGATGCTTTTGATGTTGGCTTCAGCTTTACCTTCTATTTGTCTAGAGAGCATCTCTTGCACAACAGTGTCACCGTAGTCGTGCGCTAGGATATGGTAGGCGGTTATTTTCTTTTGCCCTAAGAAATATTCCTGTAAATCTGCTTGCCGATGGATACTGTAATGGAAATCGCAGGGCTTGTCCGAAAAACCAAAACCAATCATATCTATTGCATATAATTCAAAGTGTGGACTTAATCCTTCCCAGACTTTGACCCAATCCCAACTAGCAGTTGGAAAGCCATGCACTAAGAGCAAGGTAGGCTTATCGGCGTTGGGCTGATGTTTATAAAAAATAGGATGTCCTTCAAAATCGAAGAACTGTCCTGTTGCTTTCCATTCGGAAGTATTCATAAAACTTTTTTACAAATGATACTCATCCTCTAGGCTAGGGATTTCTATATTTTGAAAACCATGTTCTTCTAGATAGTTTTTGAAATCTTCTTGTCGGTCATAAGTGCCATGTACCAAAAAGAGTTTCTTGAGGTGTCCCTTTTGTTTTTTTATAAAATCCATCATCTCTGAGCGGTCGCCATGTGCAGAGAAAGAATCCATTGTATAGACCTTGCAATTGACACTCAAATTTTCTCCAAAGAGCGTGATGTGCTTAGAACCATCCCGAAGCATCCCCCCAGGCGTGTAAGGTGCACAGTAACCAACAATCAATACACCATTGTTGGGGTCTTCTACGCTATTGTGCAGGTGATGCTTCACCCGACCAGCGTTTGCCATGCCTGAAGCGGAGATAATGATACAAGGTTGTTTGCGGCTATTCAATTCCTTAGACTGAGCTACTTCTCGGACATAATACAATTTATTGAAACCAAACGGATTATCGTCCAGAAGCATGTATTCGTGCATTTCTTGGTCGAAACACTCTGGGTGATTGCCAAAAATCATCGTTGCATTTACCGCCAGAGGGCTATCCACAAAAACAGGGATATTAGGTAATCGCCCTTCGTGTTCTAGTCTATCCAACATGTGTACAATCTCCTGAGTACGCCCCACGCTAAAAGCAGGAATAATGAGCTTGCCTTCATTGTCAATGCAAACCTCATTAATGATACGTAGCAGTTTGTCAGATTCTCTAGGAGGAGCGATGTGGTCTTTATTGCCATAAGTCGATTCACAAATGAGGTAATCACACTGAGGCATTGGTTTTGGATCTCGCAAAATGGGACGGTTAGGACGACCAATATCTCCTGTAAACCCAAAGCGTTTAAGCTTCCCGTGTTCTTCTATTTCCAAAGAAACGCTAGCAGAGCCAAGAATATGGCCCGCATCTCGAAACTGGACCCTGATCCCATCGTGTACGTTGAACCATTTATTATAACCCAATCCTACAAAATGCTCCATACTTTTATGGGCATCTCTTCTAGTGTAGAGCGGTTCTATTTTTTTACTACTTTTCTTGTTTTGGTATTGAGCATCCCTTTCTTGTATCATAGCACTATCGAGCAGCATAATATTGCAAAGACTCCTAGTCGCATGCGTACAATAAATATTTCCTGTAAAACCATCTTTGACCAGTTTAGGAATGCGTCCGCTATGGTCGATATGAGCATGGGAAAGAATGAGACAATCCACCTTTTTAGGGTCAAATTTCCAAGTCCCATTAAAGTCTTCCATGTCTTTGTCTCTACCCTGATAGAGTCCACAATCCAATAATATGGTGTAGCCATCGCTCAATGTAATTAGATGGGCACTACCAGTGATTTCACGAGCTGCTCCACAGAATTTTATTTTCATAATAGAATCTTATGATTGTTAGGATACCCAAGTTAAAGGAAAGGAGGTGGTTTTAAAAATATGTAGTTATTTTATTCCTTTTTAAATAAAATGACCAGAAGCTATTGCCTAGCTTGTTACCTCTGTTTCTTTCGATAATCTTTAGAAGATGTTTTTAATATTTTGTTGGTATAATAAATTCAATTATTATTGTGGGTGACAAGTCCAATAATTATTCAGGAAAATATGAACCTCTATAATTCTACCATTAATCTAACCCAATACATTTCAAGCTCTAATTAATCACTAGTTTAACGATTCTTCAAATATCGAGTTTGATTCTTGACTATAAGACGGTCACAAGGGCTTTATAATTAGCCTTATAGCTTAAATCTATTTTTTTTACTTAAACCAAAATGAATGATTGGTATGAAATTACTCACTAAGCAAATCATTATGCT
>JAHDBO010000139.1 GCA_020630355.1 Saprospiraceae bacterium | reverse complement strand
ATTTTGAGGCTAGATTAAAGCAAGATGAGGCACTCAAGGCAGAATTGGAACTGCGCCGACAAATGGATGCTTTCCCTGCTGCTCAATCTCAAGATTTGGCTTTCTTGCAGACACTCAAAGAGCAAAACGCCAAGCACTTTGGTAGTGGAAAAGCCACTATTCGCAAAATAAATAACCGCAATCGAGTCATTGTCTTGGTCACTTCTGTAGCAGCGGCTATTGCGTCATTTTTTTTGGTCACCCGTATTTTATTGCCCAATCCAGATTTATATGAGCAGTATAACCCTCATCAGGATATCTCCCTCAGCCTCAGGGGCGAAGCCGATATCCTCGGACGAATTGAAACAGCATTCAACGATAAAAACTATCAAACTGCTTATACCCTTTCTAAGCAATTCCTTGAGGGAGATACGATTGACATACGAATTCAGGAAATCTTGGGTCGGGCCGCTCTAGAACTGGATAAAGATGAAGAAGCCGAGCAAATTTTCAAGGAAATCAGCGAGGGAAAATCCTTGTACAAAGACAATGGTTACTGGTATTTAGGCTTGACCTACCTCAAGCAGGATAAAAAGGATTTGGCGAAAGCTTCCTTAGAGAAAGTAAGTGATGAAGCAGGGAAAATCTATCGTCAAGCGCAGGAAATCCTAACGCAACTAGAATAAAGAGATATAGTCCTTATATTGTCCACTATTAAAGCCTATTTCAAAGAGTGTTTTCTCTTTGGGGTTCATTTTAAAACGAAAGGTTTTTTCTAGTTTGGAATGAGGTGCTAGCACCTGTTTCAACTTATAGCCACTTATGCGCTTCACACCTTTTGGGAGTTCAAACTCCCATTTTCCTTTTACCTCTTCGGCTGTTTTGTTTTCAATGGCCAGAACGACTTTTAATGTTTTATCCGCAGGATTGTACTCCGTCTTTTTCTGTGCCAAGACGATTGCTTTTCGATTTTCAAATGTTAAGACATTTCGGCCTATTAAACCATTGGAGGAAACGCCTTCTAGAACCATTTCAAAATCTCCCACTATATCGGAACTAAGAAACGTCATCTTTGCCTTTCCATTTTCATCTGTACGCAAAGCAGGGTTCCAATACAAGGTGTTGCTATAATCTTTTGCTTTGGTTTTCCTTATAAACTTAGGTCTGTAGAATTGCCTAGATTGATAATATCCGTTATTGAAACCTAGGGCATCGATATATCCATTTTCGGATAGCTTGGACTCTAAATTTTCTATGCTGCGCTCTAGTCGTCCGAGGACACCTAATTCTATCCGACGTTCCTCCTCCGAAAAATCGGGTTGTTTGGTCTTTTCCAAATAGACTTGTAATAAGTTCTTATAAGTTGTAATTTGCTCGTTCAACATTAGGGCGTCTTCGTCTACATTGGACAGCATATTCTCTGGCTTTGCTACCACAGCTTTCCTTTTTTTTATTTGTCTGGAACGGATGAACTGCATCAGTCCTTTATATCTCTTCCTAATCTGACGCGCATAGGTTTTTTCCGTTTGTTCAGCGGTACCGGTCTCCCCAGAAGCAGATTTTTGCTTGTTTTTTTTATTTGACTTCAATCGCACATCAACAAAATCATCCTTGTCTCCAATCATAAATTCTTTAGAAACATAGCCTTTCTTTTCAGCTACTAGAATGACGCCTTCATCATTAACTTTAAAAGTGTAGTTACCTGTTTTATCCGTCTTAGCAACCTTAAAAGGAAGGTCTTTAGCAAATAGTTTCACATCAGCAATCGGCTTGCCTTTCTCATCGATTATTTGTCCATTTACGCCCAAGTTTTTCTTCAAATAAATATCGTAGCGGTCTCCAAATTCATGGACTATTTTATGCCCTTTCAATTTGCCATGCCTAGCATTGATATGCACAGCCTCATTATTCAGTCTAAGTGCCGAAAACACATATCTACCTTCAGTATCCGTACGCACTTTATCTTTATAGCCCGAAATTCGCACCTCAGCATTGGCAACAGGACGAGAAAAATCATCTTTTACCGTTCCAGCAATAATTGCTCGCTCGCCTTGGTAATTTATAGGAGCGAGGGACATTCCCCTCCATTTTCGCCAGTTGAAACTTCGATGTCCTTGAGTGAGCAATAAACAGTCGAGTGCTTTCTTTTGAAAGACGCTGTCCTCTTTTTTATCAAAATAAAAATCAGGTCGTTCTATATGCCCCTTCAATTCTGATTCTAGCAAATAATACGCTAATATAGCCCCTTGCTCTCCCTTTCCTTTCCTAGCAGCTCCCACCGAAAATACCCCTTCGACCGGTTGACCTGTTTCATCTTTCACTTCTACTTCTACGGCTATTTTATCCCCTTCATAATAGAGCGTTTTCTCAGCCCTCATATCGACTTGGAGTTGCTTGCTCTCATTCAAGAAAACCAAGCGTTCTGCGACGGGCCGGTCGTTTCCATCAAAAAGCATCAAGCTAGCAATGCCTATTGGCAAATCAGTCGTGGGGATGGTTATTTTTTCGCCTTTTTTATTAGAATAAATAGTCTTTTTGAAATAGATTTCATCCCTTGACTGCACTATTAAGTTGACTATGGAAGCAGTATCACTTCTTAATTGTACCAATAGGTTTTCTTTATTTTTTTCAAGCACACTAATGCTATGTCCCTTTTTCTGGGGCTGAGGTAAATCCACCTTTTTGACTAAGCCATTCGGTAATTCCACTTGGGCGTACATTCCTTTTTCTACTTGTTCCAATGATACCGTTCCCATCCCTGCATGGATTGTCTCAAAGGATTTTATTTTTTCGCCTTTTTTATCAAAAATCATCCCCTTCACTTTCACAGATAATCCATCATCTCCTAGCGCTTTGAAAGCAATTTTACTAGCAGCGCCTTCTATTACAGTGCCACCCTCAGGAAAAAACTGCAAGTCTACATCCTTCACAATACGTTGAGATGTACTAGGGTTTTCGGTTATGGAGCTACTCGTTTTTAGCCTTGATTGAATATTGATTTTCCTTTCAAAAATTTGATTTAAATTCTGTTGCCAATTGGTAAATGCTTGAATAGTATATCTTCCTGGGGCTATGTCAACTGGCAACTGTATATCTCCTTCGTATCGACCATCTTTTTTTATGATGGTCATTTGTTTTAGTATTTCATCCTTATTGTTAATAAATGAGATATGCAATAAATCACTTTTTTCGGTATCCAAAAATTCGGCAGCGGTCTTCACATAAGCCGCAAACCAGATGCTTTCCCCTGCTGCAAATACTTCCCTATCCAGATGCAGGTAGACTTTCTCTGGCGCATAGTGCTTATAGACTTTTGAAATTGTATGCTCTAGCGTATCGAAAAAAGCAACATCTTCGACCACTTCCGTTGGTGATTGAATCGCTAGCCTCGCTTTTGTTCTTTTGGCCTTATCAAAAACTCCTTTCTCCTTCTTTTCAGATGGCTTTGTTTTGAGTGTTATTCGCTCCTTTTTCGACGGGATAAGCAATTTTTCACTAGGATTGGAACTTACCTCAGTCAATGCCAGTGGAGTGCTTATTGTGTAAGAAGGTCTTGTTTCTAAATTTGCCAAGAAAACTTGCTGTGGTTTGGATTTTTTGACCGCTATTTCTTTTGTGCCGTTATCTGCTATTTGATAATCCGACACGATTTTGGAAAGGGTCTCTTTTTTGAGCATTGGTACAATAACTGGAGCGGGCTCTTCTATGGCAGATTCGACAAGAGAAGGCGATTCTATTTTATTATTGTCTAATACAACAAGGGCAATTACCAATAGAGCAATGATAGCAGCAGCAACTCCTAAAAATAATTTCCTTTTCCAGAAAGGTCTTTTAGCAAACGCTACAGGAGCTTGATCCAATAAGTTTTCCATACCAGCCCAGGCCTCTTCCTTGAAATGGAAGCGGTGTTTCTCCAGTTTATCCTGAAATATTCCCCTTATTTTTTGGTCGTTCTTGTCCACTTTTACTTCATTCTGATTTTTGTCCTGTTGTTCAAATACGGATACGTAAGGGCTCTTCAATGTTTTTTTTAAGAATAATCCTCATCTGTTTTTTAGCGGTTGACAACAACCACTTGGAGGTATTGATATTAATATCCAACAATTCTGCAATTTCCTGGTGCCTGTATCCATCGATAAAAAACAAGGAAAACACCGCCCTGCAATTCGCTGGCAATTTTTGAATCGCTTTGTACAAATCCTCCATCTGTAGTTTTTCGACGACATCTGGATTCAGAGAAGGTTCTTTCTCCGTTTCAAAATCCATCACTTTCCTGTATTTCGTATTGGAGCGCACAAAATCTATCGCCGTATTGAATACAATACGAGCAATCCACCCTCCTAGAGCCCCCGTAGGTTGGTATTGTTCTATTTTGGTGAAAACTTTCAAAAAAGAACGGTTCATAATATCCTGTGCGTCATCTTCATTTTTGGTGTAGCGCATACAAATCCCCATGACACGACCATAATATCTTTTGTAGAGATATTTTTGAGCAAGTCGGTTCTGCTCAATACAGCCCCTTACTAAATCCTCGTCGGTACTATGTGATGAAAAAATCAAAATATGGTTCGTCCTATTTTCTACACCAACGTAAGTGGCTTGATTAATGGTTGGTCTTCCTGTCGTTTTATTTTAATAAAATACAAAAAAAGGGCGTGCATTGCTACACTCCCTTTCTATTATTTTTGTCGCCTTGACGTTTTATACGCTCTCTACTTTCGCCTTTGTCGTTTTAATATCATTCAAGAACACTTCTAAAATTTCATTGAAGACATCTGGTTTTTCCATCATCGGTGCATGACCACATTCATCTACAAAGACCAATTTGGAGCCTTCGATCAATTCGTTGAATTTTTCACCGACAAATGGGGGTGTTACACTGTCTTGTTTTCCCCAAATCAAAAGCGTCGGGGCTTTGATTTGGTGCAATTTATCTCCTAGGTTATGCCTTACCGCTGATTTGGCAGTTGCAATAATTCGGATAGCGCTATTTCTGTCGTTGACAGCAGCGAAAACTTGGTCTACCAATTCCTTGGTCGCCACTTCTGGGCTGTAGAAAGTCTCTCGTACTTTGTTTTCTATATACTCGTAGCTGCCTCTCTTCGGGAAAGAATTGCCCATCGCACTCTCAAACAATCCTGAGCTGCCCGTTAGTATTGCCGAGCTCACCTTCTCCGGCATCGCCAATACGAACAATAAAGTAATATGCCCGCCCAAGGAATTGCCTAGGACGTGTACTTTGTCATATCCTTTGTGTTCAACAAATTCTTTGACATGCTCTACCAAACCGCTCACAGAAACTTCCCGAATTGGTAATTCAAAAATAGGAAGGATAGGTGCAACGACTCGATGTGTTTTTGAAAAATGGTCAATAATCCCATCGAAATTACTCAAGGCTCCTAGAAGCCCGTGCAACAACATCAAAACCTCTCCATCTTCTGGACCAGTCTCCATGTATTTAAAACTGCCTTCTTCTATTACTTCGTAGCTCATTTAATTAATTTAAGTAGTATGACGAAACTTTAAGGTGCTTTTAAAAGCATAGATTTCTTAATTCGTCAATTAGTATTCACTGCAAAAATAGAATTTTTTTCATTGACTACCGCAATTTAACCGACTTTGCCGTTGTTCCTGAATCGAATCTGGCGAAAAAGATATTATTTTTTATCGAAATGAGCGAAAAATCGCTTCTAAAAAATATTTTCAAAAAAAAGTCCCAGTGCAGAATAACGGCACTGAGACTCCTAGTTCATTTTACAAAATTCTAAATAAGCAACTATTCCACTTCTATTTTAAAAGCACCTTCATATTTACCCATTACGGTTT
>JAHDBO010000138.1 GCA_020630355.1 Saprospiraceae bacterium | reverse complement strand
CCAGAATTTCGGAACGCAAATATAGATGCTTTTTTCTGGTTTTGAAAACATTTGCACTGCCTTTTTCATTTTCTTGGAAACAAGTTTACTATGTCCGATAGAAAAAAAGCTTTGATAGGCATTCGCCCTAGCGTCCAGACAAAACATGAACCGACTTTGGAAGAGGAAAAGTTCCAAAACAATACATTAAGACCTATTTTAAAATTTCAGAATCCAATACTGCTAGCTGTCTTTAAAGATTATATCCTGAATAAAAAAATACCTTTTGAAAAGTATACGGTGCAGCAACAGGAAGCGTGGATTGGGAAGACGTTACAAACCGACCAGCGTTTGAAGCATAAAATGGAAGGGATTGTTCTAGGGCATTTCACTTTGGAAGAGTGGGGAATTTTCCAAAAATCGCCAAAAGCCTACCGTAAACGCCTAACTTCTATGTTAATCCAACGATTGCACAACCAAATTGATTATTTTTAGCGTTAATAGGGATATAAGTGCTCGTCTTCAACAACCATCATATCAATATGCGATACTTCTTGTCTTCTTTTTTGTTTTTTGTTTTCGTCACTTCCGCTTTTGGTCAAACGGTGACTGCTTCTGAAGTCTATTCTTTGAGGGCTGGTGATGGTTATCAATTATTAGGTAAATACAAGGATAAGTACCTGTTGTATCTTGACCAGTTTGATAAAACAAAAATTATAGCGCACAATGAGGATATGACGGAAGAATGGTCAAAAGAACTGGAATTTGAAACTAAAAATCCAACAATTATCGATGCCGTTGGTGGGCAGGTAGGTTTTTCAGTCTTTTATAGCTATTGGAAAAAAGGAAGGTCTTATTTAAGGGTTCGGAAGTATGACGAATATGCCAAATTAGTGGATTCTATTGCAGTCAAAACAGTAGATTTATGGTCTTCAAATAGGCTCTATGAAGTGGCCGTTTCCCAAGACCGTTCGAAGGTTTTATTGTATGATTTTGGTTCTTTCAATCGATTGGAGTTGATTATGGTGGACGTTGACCAGATGAAAGTACTCTGGTCGAAAGACATAAAGCTGGAGCGGATCAGCTATCCTAGGGAATTTATGCAAGTATTGATTTCTGATGCTGGAGATTTTTATGGTATTTTCCTAAAAGACAATTACCGATTCAATCGAAAAAAGACCCGCTTTTTGGTTTTAAAGGCCTCTGAAAATGGGGTACAGGCAACACCTTATCCAACGAGTCAAAAATTGGTTTTTGATGCTTATTTCAGAATTGATAATAGAAACAATCGCTTGACAGGGGGAGGACTTTTTGATGAAAAGAGAACAAGTAGAGCGCAGGGAGCGTTTTTCTTGACCATTAACCTTAGTAATCCGCTTGATGTTCTGTTTTCTTTCCATGATTTCGATGCAACTTTTGTTTCCTCCCTTTTAGAAGGCAAGCAGTCAGATAAGAAAGATACTTTTGATGAGGCAATCGTCAATAATGTCATACTGCGGCAGGATGGGGGAGCGATTGTGGTAGCCGAAAAGTTTAAGCTATTTTCCAATGGTATTGTGGGTTCGCCTTTCAATAGGCAGAGCGCCCCGCTCAACGCTCGTAATTATACGGATTACAATTATGACGATATTGTTCTTGTTTCCTTCGGCCCAAAGGGAGATGTAGATTGGAGGGGGACTTTGCCGAAAAAGCAGTTTTCTCAAAATGATGAGGGGCGTTATTCTTCTTATTTTATTTTTAAAAATAAAGGGGCGGTGCGCTTCTTATACAATGATGAAATCAAGCGAGAAAACAGCGTGAGCGAGTATGTTTTATTTTCTAATGGAATGAATCAGCGCCGCAATATCCTGAATACAGATGATAAGAAAATTCAACTTCGCTTTCGGGATGCCTTGCAAGTAGCAGGCTCTGAGCTGATTGTTCCTAGCCAGTTTCGGAGGGATTTACGTTTGGTGCGTATTAAGTATTAGATTTGTAAAAATGGAACAGCTTAAAAGGGTTTTGACTTACAAAGGTGCAGTGATGGCTTGGGAATGTGATTCCAATAGGCACTTAAATGTCATGTACTACATTAATAAGTTTGAACATGCCGGGCACAATTTTGAGCATTATCTCAAAATAGACCACCACGACCAAAAAGACGAGATAGGTATGGTCGTATTAGAGCAGACGATCAACTATTATCAGGAGGTCTTCGAAGATGACATTCTCTATATCGAGAGTACGCTGCTAGAGGTCGGGAACAAAGCCTTTAGAGTGTTGCATGAAATGTACAATGGACGGAGCAAGGAACGAGTGAGTACGATGCGTTTGGTTTTGGTTCTTTTTGATAAAATCAATCGAAAAGCCTTACCTTTCCCAAAGGAAAGAAAATTAGAATTACAAAATTATTTAAACCAACTATCATGATGCGCACCTTTATTTTATTGGCAGGACTTGGAGAAGTACTGGTTGGTCTAGAATTTCTCTTCGCTCCTGGCCTCATCACCGAGATAGCCAGCAACGACGTGGCAGGAACTACTTTTACTAGAATGTACGGTGCTGCTGCCTTGGCGGTCGGGGTACTCTCTTTGATTGTTTGGAAACGATTGGAAAGCAACTGGGTCAAGCCATTCTTTGCGGTCTTTTCTATCTTTCACGCAGGCGTGACACTGGCTTGCTATAAAGGGTACACAGAAGGTGGTGAAGGTTTTCTGCCCGTCTGCGGATTGCACGCTATTTTACTTGTAATTAGCCTTTTGTTTTATTTTAGGGAGTAGGGTTTATTTTTCTTTAGGAAAGAGACGCCGCACGCCGAGGTATATCAATAGACCTACTGGACCAGCCATCAAGGTTAGGATAAGGCATGGTATGAGTACCCAATGGGGAAGGCCCTGTTTCGAGGCGTCTTGATACTCCCATGAGCCCACAAAAAGGTCAAAAGCGAGGTAATGCAACCAACCTATCAAGGCAAATTCTTTGATACTGAATAGTCGGGTAATACCTTCTAAAGTATTGAAGTCCGCCTCTGCCATTCCGAACCAAGTAACCATGCCTATGAGATAGAACAAGGCAATAATAGCTGGGAAAATATAATTGGAAATAAGCGTTTTTGTCCACTTCCACTTTGGAAGCACGATCATCATCAACCAAGGGAGCAGTGCCGCTAAGTTGGCGTATTGGTACATTTCGTCGACAGTCATATCCAGAAGGTTTATGACAATTAGAATATCATTTTAGGAATAATTGTTTTAAAAAAGTTATTTAACAATCTTCAGGCTTAAGTCCAAACTTTTGCTAGAGTGGGTCAACGCACCGCAAGAAATAAAATCCACCCCTGTTTTGGCAATTTGACGCACCTTGGATAAGGTAATCCCTCCCGAAGCTTCTACTTCAAAGCGTTTGTTGATGATATTGACGGCCTCTCGCATGATAGGCACTTCAAAATTGTCCAGCATGATTCGAGTGACACCACCTGCTTCTAGTACTTCGTATAGCTCAACTAGGTTTCTAACTTCTATCGTGACGCCTAAGTCCAGATTATTATCTTGCTTGTATTGGTTGACTTTTTCGATGGCTTTTGTGATGCTTCCACAGGCGTCAATGTGGTTGTCTTTGACCATAATCCAGTCATAGAGACCGTCTCTGTAATTGTGGCAACCACCGATTCTAACAGCCCACTTTTCTAAGAAGCGCAAATTAGGTGTTGTTTTACGGGTGTCGAGTATTTTGACAGGCAGATCCTCTACTTCAAAGGCAAAACGATTGCTCAAAGTAGCGATACCGCTCATGCGTTGCATCAAGTTCAGGGCAAGGCGCTCTCCTTTTAACAGAGCCTGACTTTTACAAGTGACTTTGAAAGCAATATCTCCATACTTGATCTCAGAACCATCCTCTATCAAAGTCTCAAACTGAGCCTCTGGATCTACCAATTCAAAAACCATTTTTGCCAAATCAACCCCAGCGATTACTCCCTCGTCTTTGACTAATAATCTTGCCGTTGACACTTTGTCCGCAGGAATACAAGCTAGGGAAGTATGGTCGCCATCTTGGACGTCCTCGTGCAGGCCCGCTTTTAAAAAGTCGAGAATTTGTGTTTGGTTTGGAGCAGTGGCTTTGATAGGCATAGTTTTTTGTTTTAAGACCGCAAATATACTGATAATGATAGGGTACTGTCAAGGAACGGCTTAAAGGAAAATTTTTAAAATAAAAATACACTGTTATATTTGCCTTGAAAATCAAATGTATGGAAAACGAGCAATTACTGGATATTGGGCTTGCAACGGAAGCAAAGCTTATTCCTGCGAGCAAACAGAAACGGTTTATCAATTATATCGTTGACCAAATTGTCGGAATGCTATTTCTAGTAGGGTTTTTTCTTCTTTTAGAATCGGTTTTTGTTTTAGGGTTGGAAAATATAGACCCTTTACTTGACCAAATTATTTCTACGCTTTTATTTCCAATCTACTATATCTTCTTTGAAGGCTTATTAAAAGGGAAAACCTTAGGGAAATACGTCACAGGAACTAGAGCCCTGACCATATCAGGAGCGCACCCTTCTTGGGGGACAATTATCAAGCGGTCTTATTCTAGAATCGTTCCCTTCGAGGCTTTTTCTTTTCTAGGCGAAAGGCCCGACGGTTGGCACGACCGTTGGACAGATACAATGGTCATTGACGAACGACTATCGTCCGTAGTGGATGAAGATGCCTTATTGTAGCAATTTCCGAACGGTTGATTTCAGGTTTTCGTGAAAAATAGCGCCCCTATGGTTTGCCCCTTCGAGTGTGACCAATAATAAATCTGGTCGGATAGCTTTCAGTTTCGTGGAAGAGTCATAAGGGATGACCTTGTCTGCTGTACCATGAAAAATACTGATAGGGCATCTGATTTCTTTGATTCTAGAAGCGGTATCAAATGGATATTTTACCAAAAAATCAGGGACAATCGGCAACAAGCGATTTTTCAAATCGGGGATACTAGTGTAAGGCGTGACCAATACGAGCTGCTGAGGATGGTTGGCTTTCGCCAAATAACTTGCCATGCCCGAACCCATCGAGTAGCCAATGACCACGATTTTGTCCTCTGTGAATTTTTGTTTTAGATAATCATAAACCTTCTGAACGTCTTGATAAGCTTGTTCTTCAGACTCCATTTTTCCGTCGCTTTTTCCATAACCTCGATAATCTACCATCAAAATATCGTAACCATTCCCTGCAAAAGATTGTGCTTGGTACAAGCATCTTTTATGACTGCCCCTATTGCCGTGGAGATAAAGGATCGCTCCTTTTGATTCAGGAGATTTTAAGTAAAGTGTATTCAGTGCAATACCATCAGCTACGGGGATTTCTATTTCCGTTCCCATTCTAAATTGATAGCTTTCTGGTAGTTTATCTGGCTTGAACAAGAGTCGCTCTTGACCAAAGTAAAGCATTGCACATACAATCAAGTATATAATGGATAAAAAAATAAGGAGGCGTTTGAGCCATTTCATAAAAAGAGATTTAAAAAGCATGAAAATAGTAAATTGAATTGGTATTCAGTTGCTTACATTTCTGAAAAACCTGTTTGGACATATCCTGACAAACGATTTTTATTTTATTTTAGATGTATAAAAATAAAACTGGTTAGATTTTTGATGAATAAAAATATCCATATATGTTTTATTATAATTTGACCTCTGTTAAAAAACCATAATTCTTTGGAAATGAAAAAAGGTGCTTACTTTTCTATTGTGTTGATACTTGTATTTGTTACAACGGTGAATGCGCAGTTCCGAGTGCAGGTAGCGGCATTTTTAGAACCAGTTGACAAAGTGTATTTTTCTGATAAGGATGTACAAGGGATATTTATGCGCACGGA
>JAHDBO010000137.1 GCA_020630355.1 Saprospiraceae bacterium | reverse complement strand
CTAGCAAAACAGTCTTATTTATGTGTCGGTCTGGATACGGATATGAATCGTATTCCGAAGCATTTATTGGATGCTAAAGACCCAATTTTCGAGTTCAACAAGCAGATTATCGATGCGACGAAGGACTTGTGCGTTGCCTACAAACCCAATATCGCTTTCTATGAATCCCTCGGCTCAAAAGGCTGGGAATCCCTAGAAAAAACCTTGGATTATATCCCCGAGGAGCATTTCACGATAGCGGATGCCAAACGTGGAGATATTGGCAACACCTCTAAAATGTACGCTAAGGCTTTTTTTGAGCGCATGGATTTCGACTCGGTGACCGTTGCGCCTTATATGGGTATTGACTCGGTGAGCCCTTTCTTGGAATTTGAGGATAAATGGGTGATTCTTCTCGCCTTGACCTCGAACAAAGGCAGTCAAGATTTTCAGTTTTTTGAGCAAAATGGAGAAGCATTATACGAAAAAGTATTGCGTCAAGCGCAAAATTGGGGCAGCCCTGATAACTTGATGTTTGTGGTTGGTGCCACGCACCCTGAATCCTTTGAAAACATCCGTCGGATTGCGCCAGACAATTTCTTGCTAGTACCGGGCGTTGGAGCGCAGGGCGGTGATTTGAAAGGGGTAGCAAAATACGGTGCAAACGACAAGGTCGGCTTGTTGGTCAATTCTTCCAGAGGTATCATCTATGCAGGAAATGGAGAAGATTTCGCAGCAGCAGCTCGGCAGTCTGCCTTGAATCTACAACAGCAGATGGCCGCTACAATGGAATAACTTTCATGTTATTTTTCTTGGTATAATTGAGGATGATACTCATCGTATCCTTATTGTGTTCGTAGGATTGAATCGCATCTTTCATTTCTTCAACCGAGCCACTAGACCATTCCGTATCCAAATAACCAAAGCCTTTATAAATCCCGTTTTCCACCAAAACAATCGCACACTCCTGTTTTTCCCGTCCTTCTTCCACTAGTAAAAAAGAATCATTGAAGGAATTTTGGAGGGCATCGATGGCTTCCATCGCCTTTTCATTGTAAGCTTCCATTTCCACTAGCCCCGAGGCCGCACCAGCACATTTCCCGATTTGCAACTCAAAACATCGCCCAGGAACATTGGTGGTCATACTGCACAAGCAACGGCACAAATCAAAATGCTCCACAACACGATGTAAGTACGCATTGGCAGAGCGCCCTCTAGCAAATTCTGCTACCACATCGTACTGTCCTTTCGTCTTGTTACTGACCTTAACCACTCCAAAGCAGATGTAACCTGCTTCATTTTTATATTGATATAAGATATACGGATAACTCTTGGCACGTTGCGCCCGGTTGATGCGGGGTTGTATGCGCTTGATTTCGTGAGATTCTAATAATAGCGCCACTAGCTCACTCCCTGTAATTTCGTAGGAAATATCATCGACTTGCTGCTGCATTTTTTCCCCTTTGCGGGTTTGGGCAGCAAAATGCTCCATCACCCGCTTCTTGATGTTGATGCTTTTTCCCACATAAATCACTTCCCCACTCGCATCATAGAAATAATAAACCCCGCAAGCCTCTGGTAAGCCATGCAAAAACGCTAGTGAGATATTCTGTGGCAATTGGGATTCTTTTACACCCAAGTTGACCATGTCCTTTATATTCTCGTTTTGCTCCCGTGCTAGTATTTTCTCAAAAAGCGTTACCGTCGCCATCGTGTCGCCCATCGCACGGTGACGGGCATCGTTCGGGATATCCAAAGCCTTACAAAGATGGGAAAGACTATGTCTTTTCAATTCAGGAAATGCCTTGCGACTCATGCGCACTGTACACAACTGCTTCCTAGAGTAACTGTAACCAAAACGTTTAAACTCCTCTCGTATAAAGTTATAATCAAAACGCACGTTGTGCGCCACAAAAATCGCCCCCTTTGTCATCTCTACAATTTGTTTTGCTACTTCATAGAATTTGGGCGCATCTGCCACCATTTCATCTGTAATGCCTGTTAGTTTTGTGATATTCCAAGGGATAGACCGCTCTGGATTGAGCAGCGTCTCAAAGGTGTCCAATATCTTTTCACCATCATGAATCACGATAGCAATTTCCGTGATGCGGTCACGGTTGGCTCGACCACCTGTGGTCTCTACATCTATGATGGCGTACTTCTTGGGCAATTTATTGATATTGAATAAAGTAGATTGAATACCTCTTATTTTTTTTAAAACAAAAAATCAAAAATAAGGAATTATTTTAAAATAAAAATTTTCAAAAACAGCTTTACAAGGTTTAACAATGAGACAATCAAAGTGGATTTAATGTTCTTATGACATCATTGCAACTAATTCTTTTCAAAAAAGCATAAATCCCATTGAAGTTCTTATTTTTGGTCAATCCATTCTAATTAGCTACAAAGGACATGAAATATACCTTATTTACAATATTGTTTTTTTCTACTCTTGTGCTTTTTGCACAACCCTCCAATGACGACTGTATCACACCGGAAGCTATCAATGACGCTTCTGCCTTTTGTGGTATTTTTGATAATATAGATGCTACGGAAACGACTATTTCCAATGGGGCAGACCAAGTAGCCTCCTGCTGGGATGCTGCGGACAATGATGTTTGGTTTACTTTTTTTACTACGACGACCTTACAGGATGTCACCATTACGGTCAACGGTACTGGGGCGACGCCATTGACAGCACCTCAACTGGCTATTTATCGGGGGGATTGTTTTGTAGGGGGTATTGCGGAGTTATTTTGTGCTTCTGCCGAAACGGGACAGAATCTGGTGGAATTTGATGCTTTGGGTTTAGACCCAAATACCGTTTATTTTATTCGGGTAAATGGGGCAGCCGGAGCTGAAGGTGCGTTTGAATTATGTCTAGAGGCATACGAACCTTTCGTTGTTATAACAGATGGTAGTTCTACTTCTTGTTCGGGGACTTTGGTGGATTCAGGTGGTACTGACACCCCTTATACGCCAGAAGAAACTTTCACATACACTGTCACCCCATCCAACCCCAATGCCTGCATACAAATCAACATCGTCAGTTACGCCATAGAAGCAGGCTTTGACTTTTTGAATATTTACGACGGTCCTACGACCAGCTCCAACCTAATCGTAGCTTTGACGGGTACAGGTGCTAATGTCAATTTCCAAGCTTCTAGCGGTTCTGTTACCTTTGAGTTCAGTTCGGACGAATTTGTGGAAGACGATGGTTTTATTCTGAATTGGCAGTGTACCTCGGATGCGTGTATACCTTTTACCAGTATCGAAGTGACACCGACCGTCACTTTAGAAGAGATGATAGATAGGCTAGCAACGCCTTCTGTGCTAATAGAAAACCCTGTACTCAATTGCCCTGGTGGTGCCTTTGGGATTTTCGAGTCAAATGGTTTGACTACGGTTGGAATTGAAGAAGGCATTATACTGACCACTGGTCTAGCTAAAAATGCAGAAGGCCCAAACAATAGTGATGGCTTTAATGATGGCGTCGATTTTGCTGATGCCCCAGGTGACATTCAGTTGGACACGCTTCCGAGCAATACCACCATGCAAGTTTCTGAAGATGCCTGTGTCCTAGAGTTTGATGTCTTTGCTGCTACAGACGAACTCGTTTTTGATTATGTTTTCGGCTCTGAGGAATACCCCGAATTTGCGCCACCCAATGAGGTTTTCAATGATGTGTTTGCCTTTTTCATCACAGGCCCTGGCATACCAGAACCACTCAATATCGCTACATTGCCCATTGCAGGCAATCCTCCTGCAAGTATCAACAATATCAACCCTGTGACCAATAGTGAGTTTTATATCGATAATATAGCTGGAAAAAGTCTACAATACGATGGTTACACGACAGTACTCCAAGCCAAAGCCGATGTCATTCCTTGCAACTATTACCATCTCAAACTTGCCATAGCCGATAGAAATGATGGTTTGGTCGATTCGGGTGTTTTTATCGCAGATTTAAAAGCTGGTAACCCAAAATTTGTAGCAGATTTTGATGTTATATCTGAAGATAATGTAACTGTAGAAGGCTGTTCTGAAACGGATACTTTAAAAATCCAACTTCTCCGCCCTGCCTCAAAATCAAGCAAATATTTTATAGAATATGGTGGCACTGCAACAAATGGTGTGGATATGGCAACCATTCCTGATTCTATAGAAATAGGCCTTGGTGAAACGGAAGTCAGTATTCCGCTTGAGACGGTCTCTGATGCCTTGGCAGAAGGAGAAGAAGGTTTTTATCTCAATCTTTTCAATGATTTTGGTTGTGGGCGAGTCAAATTCGATTCGATTTACATCACTATAAAAGACCAAATTGAGGTCTCCACCACTCAGGATACTTTCTTTGCTTGTGTAGGGAATAGTGTCCAACTTTTTGCCGAGGGAGCACAAAACTTCAAATGGACGCCAATTGAGACACTCGATAACCCTAGTGTTTCTAATCCAATTTCAAATACTATCAACTCGCAAACTTTCTATGTAGAAGGAACACTAGGGCAGTGCTCTGATATGGATTCCACTTACGTGGAAATACTAGACCCATTCCTTAATATTAGTAATGAATTAAATGCGGATACCATTAGAATATGTTTGCTTGAATCAGATACTCCATTCACATTGACAGCCAATAACAACACGAATGATGTTGGTATAAAATGGTATTCTTCTTTGGAGTCTTTTATCAGTGATGAAGCAACAATCAGTGTACTTCCTGACGAATCGGTAGCCTATTTCGCAGAATTGTCTATCGCTGGTTGTACCCTGCTGGATACGGTTTACTTTGAAGTATCTGACTTACCAGAAACTGAGCTGACTATTAATATCCCCGCTCAAAACATTATGGAAACGGCTGCGGATACGATACGAATCTGTCAGGGCGAGAATTTGTTTATCACTTCGCCCGCTTATGCTGGTTTTGTGGGCATCCAGCATCAATGGTCCGCAAACAACGCTCCAAGTGCCACGACCTTCAACCTTGTAGATAGCCTTGCCACCACCACCACTTATATCAGAACTACGGTCAATGGTTCTTGCTCCGCAGAAGAACAGGTAACCGTCAAAATTGAAAATCAAAACCCTGGATTCACGATAAATATTCTGCCTGACAATACTACAATAACCCTTGGCGAAACAGTCAACCTTAGCGCTCAAGTTTCTAGTGGAAATACAGCTAACTTTACTTACGAATGGTCACCAGTAGAAGGACTGAGCGCAACGAATATCCCGAATCCTTCGGCAAGCCCTACGGAAACCACTACTTATACGGTCACTATAACGAATGAATTTGGCTGCTTCACGAGTGCCAGTATAGAAATCATGGTTGACCCAGAAGTTCGAGTTCCCAATGTTTTTTCTCCTAATGACGATGGGGTCAATGATACTTTTGGACCTATCTTTCCTAGTTCTTCCGTCTTAGAACAATTCTCTATCTATGATAGATGGGGAGAATTGGTTTTTGAAAATGAGGGCGATAGATGGGATGGCCGCCTCAATGATAAGCCCCTGCCATCGGACGCTTATGTCTATATCATTACCGTTTTACACGCCGACGGTACTAGAGAAACTTTGAAAGGGGATGTTACCTTGATAAGATAGAGAGTCACTTCCAAAATGGACTAGACTATCTTCTAGTCCATTTTAGAAGTGACTTCTCCTGTATCGACATTGATAATGGTAATGACCTTTTTATAAGAGTTTGGGTCAAAAGTAATAATCGTATCAATCCCCGTTTTTCTCAAGAGTTTTTTGGGAATAGTTACCGTAGTTATGGTATTACCTGAATCTATTTTCTTAACCACTTCTACAATCTCTTCACCCGTAACAGGGTCAAAAGTAATAACGGTATCCATTTGAATACCCTCTTGCAATTTTGTTTGAGCAAGGTCACTAGCTGTCAATCCATCCATATTTGTTTCTCCTA
>JAHDBO010000136.1 GCA_020630355.1 Saprospiraceae bacterium | reverse complement strand
CCAGAGGAGTTGATGAAGCAAGCCGCTTATACCAAACCTGGTTTGGCAGAAAAAAAAGAAAATCCTAAAAAGAGGTCATGGTTGGCTGCTTTGTTTGTCGATACACCGTTCCCTAGTTTCCAAAAAAGAATGGCATTTGGGCTTAGTTTACTGTTTCTTGCAGCTTATTTGACTTTCGATTTTTATAAAAATAATGACCCCTACCATCAACTATCTCAATTATCTGCTACGGAAGTTAGTCAATACTTAGACGAAAATATTGAAGATTTTGAATGGGACGACTTGGTAGAAGCCAATATTGTTTCTAATCAGGCTATTGATTTTGGAAATGGGAATCAGGCGGATGCTGATTTGATAGATAACTATCTAGAAGAAGCCGAATTAGAACTAGAGGAGGAACTAGAGAACAATAATTTGTTCAGTATCTAAAAGTAATTGAAGATGAAAAAATATATCATATTCACTTTCATATTCTTGATGGGCGGGCTTAATATGGCTTTCGCCCAAAAAAGAAGCGGTGGCGGAAAAATAGAGGCACTCAAAAAGGCTTACATCACTGACAAATTAAATTTGACAGAAGCGGAAGCAAATGCATTTTGGCCTGTTTACGATGAGCATGAAAAAAGAATCAAGGCAATAAAAGAGAATTTCCGCACAACTTACTCTCCTAGAAAATTCAAGGAGATGTCTGACCAAGAGATAGAAACGGCCCTTTATGCCAAGATTGATATGGAACAGACCATACTAGACGAGCGAAAGGTTTTCTTGACAGCCCTGCGTGGCAAATTACCTATTAAAAAAATTGCCCGATTAGAACGAGTACATAAATCCTTCAAGCGGGAAATGCTCCGTAAAATGCGCAAGCACCGAGGTAAAAACAAGGATGAGCGCAGAAAAAAACGCTTTGAAGAAGGCGGTCAAAACTAGGTTATCCTGAACTTGTGTTTGATACTTGAATTTGACACTTTATAAAATTCAAGTATCAAGTTCAAGCGCAAGTTCAAATAAATCTACCCTGGACATCCACAGTCCAAAGTTTTACAACTTTCTACTAGAAAAACTAATAAAACAAAGATTCCTAAGCAGATTCTATCTTTCCTTTTCATTTTGAAGCATATTTGTGTTGTAATGTAAAGATTTATCTTGACCAGTGCTAAGATTTTGCCTTCAAAAAAAATACTCTTCACGATACTAAACTGGGGTCTAGGACATGCGACACGTTCCATCCCTTTGATTAAGCATTTATTAACGCAAGATGTTGAGATCGTCCTCGCCTCTGATGGTCGGGCGAAGGCACTTTTGGAGCAGGAATTCCCTCATCTAGAATGTATTGAATTACCTGCCTATCAAATCAACTATGGTGGTAAAAACATGGTGTGGAGCATCGCCAAACAATTGCCAAAAATCACGACCGCCGTCCTAAAAGAACACCGTCAAACCCAAGCCATCATTAAGCAATATCAAATTGATGGTATTATTTCGGACAATCGTTTTGGCACTTATTCCAATCGCATTCCTAGCGTCATTATTACCCATCAAATCAATATCTTAACGCCTTATGAGTGGCTGAACCCTTTTGCTCGTTTTTTAAACCGTTTTTGGTTGAAAAAATATGACATGGTTTGGATTCCTGATAATGAGGGCAAGCCTAACTTATCAGGAGTTCTATCACATGGGGTTCCTTTGGAAAGGGTTGAATACTTAGGGGTGCTTGCTAGGATGAAAAAAGAAAATTTGCCTATAAAGTACGGCTTAATCGCTGTCCTTTCGGGGCCAGAACCACAGCGTAGCCTACTAGAAGAAAAAATCATTCATCAAATAAGAAAAGTTGATTCTCCTTATCTAATCGTACAAGGCAAAACGGAATCATTTGCCGAAAGGCAAATAGGTAAACAAGGACAAATCACATCCTACCTCACTTCTAAAGACCTCAATCAAGCTATCAACGAAAGCAAAGTAGTCATTGCTCGATCGGGCTACAGTACGGTAATGGATTTAGCTATTTTAGGTAAAAGAGCCATCCTCATTCCCACCCCACTGCAAACCGAACAGGAGTATTTAGCGGATAACCTGTCGAAGCAAAATATCTTTGTTGTTCAAGCGCAAGACCAATTCAACTTAGAGGACGCTCTCCAGAAAATCCCGTACACAACAGGATTCCAAAGCAATTTCGACGGCTGTCAATATAAGTGGGTATTGGATGAATGGGTGGGTACATTATAAATTTCTCCTTCAACACCTCTCTTTGTCATTTCGGGCGAAGTCACTGTACTCAAAATACCAGGAACCATCGGAATCTTCTTCCCTTTTTTATAGTTATAGTTAAACTGGCGCAGGTTCTAGTTTACAAACGTTCAGAAAATAAATTCGTCATTTTGTGCCAAGGGCATCCCCTTAAGATTTTAGGGATTAAGTCGATTACTAGCAAAATATTGACTAAAACGAAATGTCCTGTCGAATTTATTCTTTGAACAATACTTGATAACTCTTAGCGTCTTATTACTTTTGCGAAATTATTTTAATGGTTGTGTTTTGTAGATAGTATTCAAATACATCAATACAAACTACCAAATACCAAGTACTAATACCTTATGTCAAAAGACGAAAAAGCGATAACGGGACGGGACGAGAGTTACTCGGACTGGTACATCGACATAGTTCGCAAAGCGGGACTAGCGGATTACTCAGCAGTGAAAGGTTGTATGGTTATCAAACCCTATGGCTTTGCGATATGGGAAAATATGCAGCGACAGTTGGACAAAATGTTCAAGGACACTGGACACGTGAATGCTTATTTCCCCTTATTTATCCCTAAAAGTTTTTTGAGCAAAGAAGCGGACCACGTAGAAGGTTTTGCCAAAGAATGTGCGGTCGTTACGCACCACCGTTTGATGAACAATCCTGATGGTAGTGGCGTGGTCGTTGACCCAAGTGCTAAACTGGAAGAAGAATTGATTGTGCGCCCTACTTCAGAGACCATCATCTGGAATACATATAGAGATTGGATTCAGTCTTACCGTGACTTGCCTTTATTGATCAATCAGTGGGCGAATGTAGTACGTTGGGAAATGCGGACAAGATTGTTCCTACGTACTGCCGAGTTTTTGTGGCAAGAGGGGCATACGGCTCATGCCACCAAGCAAGAAGCGATTGATGAGGCGAAGCTGATGTTGGACATCTATGCACAGTTTGCAGAAGAGTGGATGGCAATGCCTGTTGTAAAAGGGGTCAAAACTGCCAATGAGCGTTTCGCAGGTGCAGATGATACCTATACAATCGAAGCTTTGATGCAAGATGGTAAAGCGCTACAATCGGGGACTTCTCACTTTCTGGGTCAGAATTTTGCCAAAGCATTTGATGTCAAATTCCAAGACAATAATAATAAAGAGCAATATGTCTGGGCGACCTCTTGGGGTGTTTCTACGCGCTTGATGGGTGGCTTGATTATGACACATTCTGATGACAAAGGATTGGTCTTGCCTCCTAAGCTCGCACCTATCCAAGTCGTCATCGTGCCGATACCAAAACCAAATGGCCTTATCAACGAAGCGGCTGATAAAATCATCGCTGACTTGAAAGCCAAAGGTATCACCGTCAAGGCAGACATGGATAAGAAGAAATCGCCAGGCTTCAAATTTGCTGAGTATGAACTGCAAGGTATCCCTGTCCGTATCGGGATTGGAAAGCGCGATTTGGAGAATGGCACTGTGGAATTGGCTCGTAGAGATACGCTAGAGAAGATGAATGTTCCTGTGGAAGGTATCGCAGATTATATTGAAAATCTCCTAGTAGAAATTCAAGATAATTTATTCAACCGTGCTAGAACTTACCGAGACGAAACGACCACTAGTGTCGATACTTTTGAGGAGTTCAAGCAGGTATTGGATGAAAAAGGTGGATTTGTATCTGCTCACTGGGATGGTACGACCGAAACAGAAAAGAAAATCAAGGAACTGACACAGGCAACTATCCGTTGTATCCCCATCGGCAACCCTCAAGAGGAAGGCAAATGTATCCTTACTGGTGAGCCGTCCAAGGAGCGTGTCCTGTTTGCGAAAGCATACTAGGAGAGATTGTTAGAAAATTGAAGTTTTGCTTGATAAAAAACAAGGAATGATAATTTTTTATTGAGCACCAAAAAACTAAACCGACCGTAGGTCGAACTCAACTAGCTTATTCCAATAAGCTAAACTAAACTTGACCGACAGGTCAAACTAAACGAAGCGTTATGAATGTTTCCTATAATTGGTTGAAAGATTACCTCGACATAGATATGCCTGTGGAGCAAGTATCCGAGATTTTGACGGATATTGGACTGGAGGTAGAAGGATTGGAATTGGTGGAAAGTGTGAAAGGCGGATTGGAAGGATTGGTCATTGGGGAGGTGACTTTTCAAGGTAAGCATCAAAACTCTGACCACCTTTCTGTGACGCGTGTGAATATCGGTGGAGAAGAAGATTTGCATATTGTATGCGGTGCACCAAATGTAGCGCAAGGACAAAAAGTCGTTGTGGCTACCATCGGGACGACACTCTACACGCCCGAAGGGGAATCTTTCAAAATCAAGAAAGGAAAAATAAGAGGGGAAGTCTCCGAGGGAATGATTTGTGCAGAAGATGAGATTGGATTAGGCGCAAGCCACGACGGTATCATGGTTTTGCCTGCTGATGTACCAGTGGGGACTTTGGCGAAGGATTACTTCCAGATTGAGAATGATTATGTGATTGAAATTGGACTGACGCCAAATAGGTCAGATGCCACTTCACATATTGGGGTTGCCAAAGATTTGGCAGCAGCCTTATCTATCAATTATGATTACGATGGCGGCGTCAAGATGCCAGACCTTTCTGACTTTGAGGTGCAAAATAATGATTTGACACTCGATGTTGTCGTGGAAAACACGGCAGCTTGCCCTAGGTACTCTGGCGTTTCTATCCAAGGTGTGACCATTAAGGAATCGCCTGATTGGTTGAAAAAGCGATTAAATGCCATTGGCGTGCGCCCGATTAGCAATATCGTCGATATTACCAACTTCGTGTTGCACGAATATGGACAGCCTTTGCATGCTTTTGATTTGGATAAAATATCAGGTAGAAAAGTCATTGTCAAGAATTTGCCGAAAGGCGCCAAGTTCTTATCTCTTGATGAACAAGAAAGAGAACTAAGCGAGGAAGATTTGATGATTTGTGATGGCGATTCGAATGGTATGTGTATCGGTGGTGTCTTCGGTGGATTGAATTCTGGCGTGAAGGACGAAACCAAAAATATCTTCTTGGAAGCGGCACATTTCCATGCGAAAACCATTCGCCGCACCAGCACAAGACATGGTCTGAGAACGGATGCCGCTAAGGTATTCGAAAAAGGGAGTGACCCGAATGTAACAGTCGATGCTTTGAAGCGAGCGACTTTGTTGATTCAAGAATTGGCGGGTGGAACGATTGCTTCCGAAATCGTGGATATTTATCCAGAGCAAATCGAGAAAGCACAAATCGAGGTTTCTTATACCAATATCAATCGCTTGATTGGGGTCGATATTCCAAAAGAAAAAGTACAAGCGATTTTGGCTTCTATGAAGATTGACATCCTTTCGGAAAATGGGGACAATTTTGTGGTTGCCATCCCAACCGACAAAGCCGATGTCACGAGAGAGGCGGACGTGATTGAAGAGGTATTGAGAATTTATGGTTTCAACAATATTCCGATAAGGGAAGAACTGAAAAGCTCCTTGTCGTATTGGTCACAGGTCGATCCGCACCAGAGCCGTAATATCGTCGGGAATTTCCTAGCAGCAAACGGCTTCAACGAAATGATGGGCTTGTCCATTTCTCAATCTAAATACTATAAAGATTTATTGCCGATTGAGGAAGCGAATCTGGTCTATATCAATAATACCTCCAATGTGCATTTGGATGTGATGCGCCCGACGATGCTCTTTGCAG
>JAHDBO010000135.1 GCA_020630355.1 Saprospiraceae bacterium | reverse complement strand
AAAAACTAAGATATGTTGAAGAGAAAGAGTCTTTGCTTGCAAATGGCTTGCAAATAAAAAAAGGAGCTACGAAAGTGATTCGTAACTCCTTGATAATCAAGTCGGGGCGGCAGGATTCGAACCTGCGACCCCCTGTTCCCAAAACAGGTGCGCTAACCGGACTGCGCTACGCCCCGATGGCGTTTTTTTATATGAGCATCTCCTTAGAGAATCTGCTGCGGTGGAGGCGGGATTCGAACCCGCGGTACGGAGGTTACCGTACGTCGATTTAGCAAACCGGTGGTTTCAGCCACTCACCCACTCCACCTTAACGGGACGCAAATATGATTCATTTTTTGGAATCCTACAACCTTTTGCAAGAAAAAAAATAAATAATTTTCATTTATATAACCACCAAAATCACTCTTAAAGTTCCCCTTAAATATAAGTTTTTGAAAACGAGAATTTTATGTTCTAGTATACAAAATCATGCTTTAATCAACTTGGTCGTTTTCACTTTTGCCCCCATCTGGATTCTAAGGAAATAATTGCCAACAGCTAAATCGTGGGTGGATAATTGGATACTGTGCTGTCCAGCAGAGAATTTTTTATTGGAAAAAACCCTTACCTCATGCCCAATCGAATCAAATAGGCTGATTCTGACAAATTCGTTGTCCGTTTCTAAATCAATATTGACATAATTCGTGAAGGGGCTTGGATAGGCATTGAAAACAATTTCCCCTTCGTAATCACGGGTGGGCGTGCTATTGCCGCAGCTGCCGAGCAAGGGGAGCAATTGAAAATCCTCATATAGCAAATCTCTCACCTCTTGTTCTTCTACCTTAAACCAATCAACTAGTATTGTCCCATAAACCGAGCGGAAATCGTACTGCATCGCAACACCTTCCTCTTGCCCTACTTGTGGATCTATAATAGGATTGTCCCCTAGAATACCGCCTTTCACACAAGAACCAAATAAGAATAAAGGTGCTGCGTCTCCATGGTCTGTTCCGTTAGCTGCATTTGAACGAATCCTTCGACCAAATTCAGAGAAGGTCACGGTAAGTACGCGTTCTTCTATACCCAATTTCTGCAAATCATCTTGAAATGCTGTTACTGCCTCTGACAAACGATACAACAAACTTGCATGGTCGCCTTCGGTCGTATTTGTACCTTCCACTTGATTGGCATGTGTATCGAAGCCACCCAAATTAACAACAAAAATCTTGGTTTGAAGTCCGCCTGACAATAATAAAGCAACTGTTTTCAATTGTTGTGCCAAGGAATTACCGTCAGCATATAAGGTCGATATGTTGGCGCCGTTGTTGGCCGCATTTTGAACGGTATCTGCATAAGCATTGGTCTGCTCTATGGTCTCTCTTAAAAAGGTCAACTCTGTGCCATAGGGATTGTCAGGGGCATCCGTTAAAATCCCGGCAGGCACTTTGGTTGCTGCATAAGGGTCATTGACCGCCATACTAAAATTGTTGACAATGCCTTGGCAGGTATCCGACACCAATGAACCAATGGTCAAAGCAAAAGGGTCTGGTTCTTCCTCATTGGGATAACCTTCTGGATAATCTGGATATTTATTGTCCATATATCGACCTAGCCAGCCAGTGGTCAGAAATTCATTTGAAGCAGAACCCGTAGTCCAAATATCCGTAGAACGGAAGTGGGAGCGGTTTTGATTTGGATAACCCACGCTTTGAACAGCTGCCATTTTTCCTTGATCAAAAATACTTTTAACACCTGTCATGCTTGGGTGCAGTCCTAGTTTGTCGCTTAGAGCTATGATGGAATTTTCAGGGACAATTACATTCGACCTTAAATTAGCTAGTATATCATAACGATCAATGGGCAAGAGTGTATTCAATCCGTCATTGCCACCATTAAGTTGAATCAGTACCAATACTTTGTCCGTCTCATCACTGAAAGACTGAAAAGCCATTGGTTTGGCTAGAGCCGATAAAGACCAGCCATTAATCATCATTGGCAGGGACAAAATAGAACCGTTTTTCAGAAAGGATCTCCTATTCATTTTTCTTTATTTTCAATTGTTGATAATGGGGTTAGGACAAGTAAACTTCAGGCATATTCATCATAGCTCTGAACAATGCCTTCAATTTTGTATCAATAGCGTTTCGCTTATCCTCATTATTAGGATCGCTTCTAAAATCACTGTACTCCACGGTCCATTCAAAATCAGGGAGTCCTGGTATTATTATCTCTTTCAAATAGGTTCTTTGGGATTCTACTAAAGGTCTTGGTAGTAAGATTTGAGCCAACTCATCTATCATGTTGTTGGGATCATAAGGGTCATCCAATGCTTCGACAATTTTCAAGACATTGATGATGATCCTTTCACCTGCTGCCTCAAAACCGACAAAAGTCATAAAGTCTGTCACTTGGGTACGGAAAGGTAATGTCACAGAATTGATCCAAGTTCTATAATATTGTGGTTCTTGGTAAAAAGCTTTCCAGCCTGCTACATTTGGCGGATTGAGATAGACCATTTGAAGCGGTTCCAGTAAATAAGCAATCTGCAACCAGACCTCATAGTTTTTGAGCAAATCGCCCGGGATGGGTACTTCCAATTTCTTGAAAGTATCCATTAAATAGTCAATTGGATTTTTAATGATGCAGCCAATATTGTCATCATGGTAAAAATGTTCGCTTGTAAAGAGTTGGCGCAAGGCTGGTGTAAGATTATAATCGTTATTTCGCAATACCTCCGCCATCGGAGCGATTACATTTGTTTCTTCCTCCTCAGATATGTCGTGATAAACAAACCAACGATACAATTTCCTGCAAAGGAATTTTGAGACCTCTTCTTGCTCAAATATGACATCTATCAGATGAGCATATTCTTGGTCTTCCATATTCTCAATGACCCGATTGCCAAAACGATGAGATAGTTGTTTTGTGGATTTGTCATGTCTAGGGCTGCGGTACTCGCTCCTAGGTGGGTTATTTTCATCTAAATGATAAAAACCAAAATCCCTCCAACCCGTCAATATTTTTGCTATTTCTGCTACATCATGTTCCGTGAAAGTCGTATAATCCCCTGAACCTGCACTTGGTCCTTTTCCAATCGTAAATAGTTCTAATAGTTCCCGAGCATAATTTTCATTGGGATTGGCGGCCGTATTTTGATTTCCGTTCAAATAGCGGAGCATGGCTGGGTCAACCGTAATATCTTTTGTCAATTGCTTAAAGTTCCCAAGGGCGCTGCTTCTGAGCAAATCGACGTATTTATACATAAATACCACATCATCTACGGTCTGGAGCTGAGTGACAAAGTGGTTGTGCCAAAATAATGTCATTTTCTCGGTAATGGAAACATCTTCGGTATACATTGTACCAAAAACCCAGGCATATAAGGAACGCCTCCTTGCATTTACTATTCCATCCAACTCCATCCATGGTGCATTGACCCAAGTCTCTCCAAGCCCGGCATTAGGGTCTTGGTCATAATCGTAGTAAATGGGCGGCGGCGGCGCATCCGATACCGTCAACAATAAATCAACTGTTGCTTCCATACCAGCCGCAACGGCCTCTTTGATTTGGTCGTGGCTGGCCCCAAACATAGTGCGACGTAGCAGATGCGCCGCTTTTTCATAATTCCATTCTCCAGAATAGGTATCTAGATTGAAATTGGAGGCTAGTCTCGTTAATTTCTTTACTGCTAAAGGTGAATCTATCATGTATGAAGGGTTTGCTTATCAGACCGATTATTTGGATAAAGGTTTAATGTTCTTTTAGAACTTTGTAAAAATAGGATTTATTGTTTTACCAATTTAGCCAAAATAATAAGGATAGTGACACAAAACATGCCACTATCCTTATTGATTCCCGAATCCATACAGATGCTGCTTAATCCAGCTTCAATACCGCTAAAAATGCCTTTTGTGGGACTTCTACATTTCCAATCTGCCGCATCTTTTTCTTTCCTTTCTTTTGTTTCTCCAAGAGCTTCCGCTTACGGGTAATATCACCACCGTAACATTTTGCGGTTACATCTTTACGGAGCGCAGAAATGGTCTCCCTCGCAATAATCTTCGCTCCAACCGCTGCTTGAATTGCAATCATAAACTGTTGCCGAGGTAATAATTCCCTTAATTTTTTACATATTTTACGGCCAAAATAATGGGCCTTATCCTTGTGTATCAGAGCAGATAAAGCATCCACATTATCCCCATTTAGTTTTATGTCCATTTTCACTAAACTGGACGGGCGGTAATCCAATGGCGCATAATCAAAAGAAGCATAGCCCCGAGAGATAGATTTCAATCTATCATAAAAATCGAATACAATCTCTGCCAATGGCAGCTCGAAAGTCATCTCTACCCTATTCTCTGTAATATAATGCTGCTTGGTCATGAAACCTCTCTTCTCAATACAGAGGTTCATGATTACCCCAATATACTCTGGCTTGGTAATGATTTGAGCTTCGATAAATGGCTCTTCTACAAAGTCGGTGACTTCGGGCGTCGGCAAGTCTGTTGGTGTATTGACGACAAAGCGAGTACCGTTTTTCAAAGTGGCAAAATAAGACACGTTAGGAACGGTCGTAATCACGTCCATATCGTATTCTCTCGACAAGCGTTCTTGTACAATTTCCAAGTGCAACATCCCTAGGAAACCACAGCGGAAACCAAAACCAAGCGCAATCGAAGTCTCAGGCTCGAAAACCAAGGAAGCATCATTGAGCTGTAGTTTTTCAAGACTATCTCTCAAGTCTTCATAGTCATCATTGTCTATCGGGAAGATACCTGCAAAAACCATTGGCTTGACATCCTCGAACCCTTGGATAGCTTCGGTACAGGGATTTTCATCACTAGTAATGGTATCCCCTACTTTTACTTCGTTAGAGGCCTTGATGCCAGTCACAATATAACCTACATTCCCTGCGCTTAAAGCATCTTTTTCGACCATGTCCAACTGGAGGACACCAATCTCATCTGCTTTATAGTTTTTACCTGTGTTGAAGAAACGAATTTGCTCCCCTTTTCTTAGAGAACCATTATAAATTCTAAAATAAGTAATGACCCCTCTGTAAGAGTTGAAAACTGAATCAAAAATCAGAGCTTCGAGCGGTGCTTCTGGGTCGCCTTTAGGAGCAGGGATGCGCTCCACTACGGCTTCTAGTATTTCGGGCACGCCCTGCCCTGTTTTTCCACTGGCATGCAATATTTCCGAACGGTCACAACCAATCAATTCTATCACTTGGTCTTCTACCTCTTCTATCATAGCAGAATCCATATCAATCTTATTCAAGATTGGAATGATTTCTAAGTCGTTCTCAATCGCCAGATATAGGTTAGAAATGGTTTGTGCTTGGATACCTTGTGTTGCATCTACCAGTAAAAGCGCCCCTTCACAAGCTGCAATGGAACGGGATACCTCATAGGAAAAATCCACGTGGCCGGGCGTATCAATCATATTGAAGGTGTACACCTCTTTTTTGTCCCGCTTATAATACATCTGTATTGCGTGGCTCTTAATCGTGATGCCTCTTTCTCTTTCAATATCCATATCATCCAATGCCTGATTGGTCATATCCCTTTCGGCAATGGTTTGAGTATATTCTAAAAGTCTATCCGACAAGGTACTTTTACCATGGTCGATATGCGCAATAACACAAAAATTCCTAATCTTATCCATCTTCTATTGTTATAATCTCTGGGTTTCTTAGTAGACATCTAATTTGATACCTCTAATATCGGCATGCAAATTTACACAATCAAATCCTGATATTCTGTTTAAAATTATTCTAGATAAAAAATACTTCTTTACAACCCGATTATCTTTACATTCGTTTCTATGATTAAATGCCGTTTATGCTCCGATTGTTTTGTATCGTTTCGATAAGCTTTCTGCCTGTTTTCCTTTTTGCGCAAGCAAAGTCGTTGCGATACTTGGTCATTCTAAAAGATAAAAACCAAAGCAATTACTCTATT
>JAHDBO010000134.1 GCA_020630355.1 Saprospiraceae bacterium | reverse complement strand
AACATATCGATAGAACCAGAACTATCCGAAACCGTCGTTCCGCCATTGTAAGTCGAAGCACCACTAATGGTTGCGTCGTTGATAAGCACCAACTCAGATTCGTAAGCCTCGTGGTTGTTCAATATCTCAGCAACAGTCACGACCTGAGGTGTCGGCATTGTACCAGCACCCATATCTGTTGCATTGGTAGTCGGAACGTTATTTACCTGTAACAAACCTCTAAACTCCGACAATTCCAGTCCTGATACGTCGATTTCCAATTCCTGCCCTAGAGCAAAGGTATGATTGGCATCAAAACGAATCACGATACCTGCGCTGCCATCTTGGATGACTAAGTTTCTACCCGTGATATTTCCATTTTCATAATCAGAAATGACTACACCTAGGATTTTGGTATCAGCAGGTGCAGCCGTAGCACCTCCGTTGAAAGCATCTCTCAAAGTACTGATGTCCGCAACTGTCGGGTCTCCGCCGCCGCCGCCGCCAGAGCCACCTTCTACGTCACCAGCGTTTCGTAAGTTGATTTGTCCCGTATTGAATTGAGAAACAATAGCCGTTACAGTCACCATGCCTGAAGGTGTTGGGTCATTGGCAAAAGCAGCAGAATTGAAATTGAACATATCAATGCTGCCAGAAGCATCAGAAACCGCATCTGCTGAGCCCAGTGTGCTTCCTCCTGAAATAGTTGCATTTTCAATTTTAACCAGAGTGGATTCCAGTATTTCTAAGTCGCTCAAAATTTCGGCAGTCGTGACTACTTTTGGTGTAGGCAATGTTCCTGTCCCAAGGCTAGTAACATTATCAAGTGGCACATTATTTATTTGTAACAAACCTCTAAACTCCGACAATTCTAAACCAGAAACCACTACCTCTATTTGTTCTCCAAGCCCAATGGAATGGTCTTCTTCAAAACGCACGACAATACCCGACGTGCCATCTTGAAGCACCAGGTTTCTGCCTGTAATGTTTCCATTTGCTCTATCAGAAATAACAACTCCACTTACCTTTTTATTAGAGGGCAGACTAGAGGTCGCACCTGTCCAAGAGTTACGGACATCCGTGAGGGATAGATACTCTTCGGTTCCGTTGACGCCGCCACATCTCAGGTCTGTAAAGTTAACATCACTCAAGTCACGGATAAACAATTGATAATCGCCATTAAATATACCAACGACAGCTGTCAATTCTCCTTGGGTGTTTGGTGTCAACTCATTAGCAAAGCTAGAAAAACCACTCGTACGGAATAAAATTTCATTTCCACTGCAATCTTCAATCGCCCTATTGACCGATTGTGGATTATTGGGGTCGGAAGCATCCGCATAAGGCTCATTAGCATCAGCGCTTGGGAACTGTACACCTGACAATTTCACCAAAGTATTGACGTCACTAAAATTGATGTCGTTAATCGTTTTAACTGCTGGTTCTACGTTCTGACCAGCCGCCCCTCCAATGACCAATTCATTGATCAAGCCAGATGGAATACGAGCTAATCTTTGGTCGCCATTATTATCATCAATACCACCGCCCAACTGAATCAAATCCGCAAAATCTCCCAAGTATAAACCTTGGCATTTGATGTAAATTCTACGGCCAATTGGAAACAGATTAAACAAATCTGTCTGGTCTATCTGTACATTGATACCCGCCGTTTCGTCCTGAATAATCAAAGTTTTATAAAAATTACCTGATTCATCGTCAGCAACGACCACACCTGATATCACAATATCATCGGTGATTTCTGTAAATCCACCTAGGGAATGTAGTGCCAATAAATCCTGAATTGTCGTATTAGCGGTAATATTGGGTGCTTCAAAGTTGGTGGGTGGTTCATCGAAATCCTGATCCACACAAGCAGGAATAAATAGCAACATTAAAGCAAAAGCTGCGAGTAGTTTGATAAATTTATTCATTATATTAAAATTATTAATGGTCAACTTTTTAATTTAACAAGAATTGAATTAGAGCGTGTCAAAGAGCATATTTAAATTTAACATGCTCTAAAGTCTTACGGAAAGGTTTACAAAGTAATTTAGACCAATACCTCTAAAGTATCTTGGAGGAAATTGATTTGGATTCTTCTCTTCCGTATCAAAACGCAACTGCTCATAACCACCTGTAATCATATCTTGGTTGTTCAAAATATTGTTTACACCAACATTCAGGTAAACAAAATAATCTCTGATTTTCCATGATTTACCCCCAAAGAAATCCAAGGTGAATGCAGATGGAATTTCCTGTTGGTACAAAATGTCTTGCCATGCTTGAGAACCTGGCTCAACGGTTGTACCATCAGGGTAAGCGATGGCCCTAGTCGTTCTTCTATCTGGATTGAAATCCAACCATCTTTTATCAACAAAGTTACCTGTCAAGTTAGCATACCAAAACTTAGGAGAATTGTATCGTAAGGTGAAAGAGTAAGCCTGCTGTGGTGTACCGGGCACGTAGAAGTTTTTTTGGTAAATCGTGTATTGGTCTACCTGCTGTGCGTTGTTGTCTACGTATATAGTCGCAGTAGGCCTTGAAGTATAGATGTATTGTCCAAGTGCAGCCGCTCCACTTACAGAGAAACCGGCACCTAGTTTCGTCTCCAAACCAAGTTCAATCCCGGTATGTTGTTGGTCAACCCCATTTACAATATAGTTACCAAAAATATCCCCTACCAATAAATCTTCAATAAAGAAGCTGATATTATCTGTTTGGTTTTGAAGTGTGGTATAATAAGCACTTATTCTTGCCTTTACAGTCGGGGATTTCAATAAATATCCCCCTTCAAAAGTGGTATAATTCATCTCCTCGAGATTCTCAACTAATTGGTTTCTTCTACGAGGCGCTTGATAAGCGTTCCTGATATTTGGAGCGAGTGTGCCTGTACCACCATTGGCATACAAGTAATTTCTACCATCTATTTTGTAAGTAATTCCCCCCTTCAAGCTGTAAGTCAAATAATCCTGTTTTTCAGCATCGCCTAAGGAATTGAAAGGGAACAAACCACTTTTGAAGTTGCCTGTTCTCCAGAAAGTGGTAGAGTTCACATTGGCTGCCAAGAAAGCATCTACTTTGCTGAAAGTAAATTGCCCTTGCACCCAAGCATCCGTTTTTCTAACGTTCAAATCATAATCATAGCCATAGGTGTCGCCCTCTCCCACTATTCTATCAGGGTTATTCAAATCTGACTGCCATTTACTGACATCGCCAGGAAAATTCCTAGTCGCAAATCGGTCAATATCCCAGTGGAAATCCGCTCCTAGCAAATCGTCCAACACTTGAAAATTGTGCTTTCTACCGGCTTGATAAGTCAAGCCTCCTTGAATACTTACGTTTTCAGAAACCGCATTCTCATAAACGGAATTGAACGTTGCCTGATGGGTGTCATAACGGCGCTCTGCCAGGATATAGCGAGCGATGTTGCCAGCGCGTACGATTCCCCCATTGATACCCAATGCCTCCCCATTGCTGGCATAATTGATATTATATAATTGATTCCAATTGATTTGTAATAAATCGGGATTGTTTTGGTACAACTCGGTCAATTGAGCTTTAAGTGCTGGGTCAGATACGAAGGAGGGTAAATTTCTGTAATATTCTGGTCTTGGGTCGGGTGCATCAAACCAATCCAATGCGGTACGGCCATTTCTACCCGATTGGATACCGATAGAAGTCGTCAAGCTTGATTTTTTATCAATTTTCCAGTCGTGTCTTAATATCCCAATAGGCTGATGCGACCTAGACACTCTTGAGTTACGTTTCTTACCGTTTTGGTATCCCCAGAATGGATTGTAATAAGTATCACCAGACAATTCAATCAATTCATCCACAGAAGCCGTTCTACCCCCACGGTGCGTCGGTGCACCTAAGACGGTCAGATTCAAGGAATGATCACCTAGCTTTTTATCAATAGAGGCGAAATAAGACCAGTCATCTGAAAAAGTACCGGGTTCATACCCTTCTTGTGCCCATCTTCTAGAGCCAGACAAAGAGATTGCCCAACCACCATCTAGCTGCCCTGTATTGTAGGTCAACATCAAACGGTTTCTATAAGAACGATTAGAAACGGCATAAGAAGCCCGAATCTGTTTGCGCTGGCTAGATGCTCGTGTATCTACCCCCACAGAACCACCAATACCTCCAAAGGATAGAGAATTGGCCTCTAAGCCAAAATGATTCTCTCTTGCTCTGGTCACATCATTTAGTCCACCCCAAGCGCCCCAAAATACTCGACCTGATTCAAGGTCGTTCATAGGCATTCCATTGAGGAAGGTCTTCGTTAGCTCTGAGTCATATCCACGGATACGAAAACGGAGCTGACCGAGGTTGAAGGCCGCAGCATTTAGATACACATCCCTAGAAGCCGTCAACAATCCTGAGATGTCTTGTGATTCGGTATCACTGTCCAAATCATCTTGTGATAAAGCAATGACTGGGATGCGGTCTAGATTTTCGTCAACAGGAATCGTTGCTGTGGGTTTGAGTTCCAGTTTTCCAATATCATTATTCCCTGCTTTCACAGAAATCGCTTGTTGGAAGGATTCGTAGCCATCTACCACAATAGAAAGTGTTCTTTCCCCTGATGAAAGTTCAAAGTTAAAATAGCCGTTTTCATCGGTAATCCCTTGTCTGCCATCATCTGACACCACAATGGCCTTATGCAAATAAAGCGTGGAATTTTCTTTTTTGACATAGCCTTCAATGGTCGCATCTTGAGCCTGAATCAAAAAGGAAAAAAGACAAAATACAGTAATAAGTGAGGTTTTGATTTGATTCATACAATTTGTGTTTGAGAGCACAAATGTAAAGCATTTAACTTGTCTTTAATACTTTCCTTCGTTAATTAACCATTGAGTAATAAATAGGCAACACTTTTTGTTCTATATTGCACAAAAATTTCAAATACAATGCGACTCTTTTTATTCCTTTTTTTGATAATTCCATTTTTGGGTCAAGCCCAAAAAAATTATAAAGTGGCAGGTATCGGTTTTTACAATCTTGAAAACTTATTCGATACCGAGGATGACCCTAAAATAAGGGACGAGGAGTTTACACCCGAAGGGGAGAAAGCATGGAGCCAAGAAAAGTATGAAGAGAAATTAGATAACCTAGCAGAGGTTGTTGCTTTGGTGGGGACGGATGTGACGCCTGATGGCCTGGCTATTGTTGGTGTTGCAGAGATTGAAAACAGAAAAGTACTTGAAGACCTTGCCAAACGACCAGCCATAGCCAAAAGGGATTACCAAGTCGTTCATTTTGATTCGCCTGACAAAAGGGGCATCGATGTCGCCTTGCTTTATCAGCCCAAATATTTTGAGGTAACCGATAGTAAAGCGCATACCCTTAACATCGAGAGGGATGGTCGTCGTGTATTCACTAGGGACGTGCTACAAGTATCTGGCAAACTTGATGGGGAAATGGTGCATGTATTGGTCAATCACTGGCCTTCTCGTCGTGGTGGAGAAGAAGCTTCTGCGCCGCTCAGGAATGCAGCAGCTCAGCTTTGTCTTGATATTATCAATGAACTTAAAAAAGAAGATAAGCAAGCAAAAGTGGTCATCATGGGCGATTTGAATGACGACCCAAGTTCACCTAGCGTCAAAAAAATCATCCAAGCCAAAAAGAAGAAAAAGAAAGTCAAAAAAGGGGGGTATTTTAATCCAATGTATCAATACTACTCCAAAGGTCTAGGCACGATGGCGTATCGGGATGCTTGGTCTTTATTCGACCAGATTATCGTTTCCGAGCCTTTATTGGACGAAAGCCAAAATGGTTATTTCTTTTACAAAGCTGGAATTTTCAGAAAACCATGGTTGTTGCAAACTTCTGGACAATATAAAGGCTATCCAAAACGGGCTTTTGTCGGCTCTGAATGGAAAGATGGTTATTCTGACCACTTACCTGTCTATGTATATCTAGTCAAAGCACAATAGGTTTTTAAAGTTGTTCATCACCAGCTGATTTGTATTGGATTTTATTCTAAAA
>JAHDBO010000133.1 GCA_020630355.1 Saprospiraceae bacterium | reverse complement strand
CCAGAACTATTGAAATTGCTAGGTTTCATAAACCTGCTTGCTCAGGCAGGCTCGCAATACAAAATAGACATTATTCTATTTTCGTTTTTAGTAGAATCAAAAAGCACTAAAGCTCTAAAATTCAATCTAAAATCTAAAGACTAATGTCTAAAATCTGATTTTAGAATAATCACTAATAGTCATTTTTCCATTTTCGGTTTTAGCAATACGGGAAGATTGCGAAACAATGATCTTCAATCTAAGTACCCAGTACTAATAATCTAATAGAATGAAAGCATTATTATTAATTGACTTGCAAATTGATTTTTGTCCAAACGGAGCTTTAGAAGTCAAAGAAGGGGATGAGGTGATTCCTATTGCCAACGCTTTGATGCCCCATTTCGATTTGGTTGTGGCGACTCAAGATTGGCATCCCGCCAATCATGGTTCTTTTGCTGCCAATCACCCTTGGAGAAAACCTGGTCAAATCATTGACCTAAATGGTTTACAGCAAATCCTTTGGCCTATTCATTGTGTTCAGGATTCTTTTGGGGCACAACTGCATCCACAACTTGACCAAGAGGGTATTCATAAAATATTTTACAAAGGAACTGACCCTGAGATAGATAGTTACAGTGGTTTTTTTGATAATGGCCACCGTAAGGCAACGGGTTTAGGGGATTTTTTAAAAGAAAAAGGAGTAGATGAAGTCTATATACTTGGCTTGGCAACGGATTATTGCGTAAAATTTTCGGCATTGGATGCTTTAGAATTCGGATTCAAAACCTATCTTGTCGCCGACGCTTGTCGTGGAGTCGAATTGAAAGAGGGAGATATTGAAAATGCACTTCAAGAGATGGTTGATAAGGGCGTCCAGATTACTTACAGTCAAGCTGTCATTTAAACAAACAAACGAAAAACCAGATGCTTTTCCTATTCCGAAAGCTATGGGCATTGTACGGGGCAGTGCTCTTTTTCATATTGCTGATGATTTCCTTCCCTTTCATTTTGTTGGGATTCCTCTTTTTTGGTGAAAAATCAGCCAAAGCCATCTTGTGGTATGCCCATCGAATATTTTCACCCATTTACCTAGTGCTGACGTTGATCCGTGCAAGGACACATAATAAAGAATATGTAGATTTTAAAAGACAGTATGTCATCATTAGCAATCATACTTCTTCTGTGGATTTCATAATCAATGCGGCTGTGCATCCTAAGCCTGCAAAATGGCTCGCCAAGAAAGAACTAGAAAAAGTCCCTATGCTTGGTTTTATAATCAAGAAAATTGTCCTAAGCGTGGATAGGGGCGATGGTGCTTCCCGTCGTGCGAGCATTAAAAAACTGAATGCTTCCATGGAGGAGGGTTTTTCAATTTTCGTCTATCCTGAAGGGACTAGAAATAATAGCAAACAGTCATTAGCTCCTTTTAAAAGAGGAGCTTTTCGTATAGCAGAAGGGACCCAAAAACCAATATTGATTCAGACGGCGGTCAATATGCCCAATGTTTCTAACTATCTCAAAGACCCCGATTTATGCCCTGGTTTCGTCGATATTTATTTTGATGTGGTCGAGAGTATCGGTAAAAGTACCCAAGAATTATTGGAAGAATGTCGAGCTATCATGATGAATCGGATAGAGCATTATCGTTCTAAGACACCCGTATAAATCTTGAGTAAACTAGATTTTTCATTTGCCCAGTGAAGCCGTTCTTTAGCAGCTATGCTCGTTTCTACTAAGGTCTGGTATTGATTTGGGTTTTCTACGAGTGCAGCCACTGCTTTCACTAGGGTAGGGCTGTCTAATTTTTCTAAGAGAATACCTGTTTTATAGGTTGCTGTCAAGGCCTTATATTCTGGAAAATCCATATTGACACTCGGTACACCGGCCTGCATATAGTCAAAGAACTTATTGGCCAGTGAATAATAATAATTCAGACTTTGCGCTTCTAAAAGATTGAGACCAAGCCATGCTTGAGCAGTAACCTTTGCCAGTTCGTCAGGAGAAAGTCTTCCTAGGAATTTGACTTGCTGATAGAGCTTGTGTTTGGTGCTCAGCCTCCTTAGTTCATTCGACAAATCCCCTTCGCCTGCGAGCCAAAGCTCCATATTGGGCAATTGTTTCATGGCAAGAATTGCCGTCCCTATGCCCCTGCCTTTGTTGAGCGCGCCTTGGTAAAGTAGGATTTTCTTTTCTTTTTTTGGAATCTTGTCCAATGGTTTATATACAGGGACGTTGCGCACTAGTCCGAAAGTCGTTTTATATCTTTTTTGGAAAATTTGCTGTAAAGATTGTCCAACGGTATAACAAGCATTCGCTTTGGGGATACAAGTTTTGGCAATCCATTCCCAAATGGATTTTGTAAGAGGGCGACCTTCCAATTCTGGTACTTCCGTGAAATATTCATGGGCATCATAAACCAACTTTTTTCTACGGATCACATTCGCTGCCGTAGCTGCTAGTATCGTATCCAAATCAACTGCATTTACAATGTCCCATTTGCTGAAAAGCAGTAAAAAAAACAGGCGAATATTATATTCTAGATAGAACAATTTTCCTTTATTGAACCAGCAGGATAAGCGTTTTTGCCGAAAGGCAAACTGCAACAAAGGTTTGGAATCCATCAATTTTCGTCCTACTAGAGTCACGTTGAACTCTGAAGCAGCCAATGTGCCGCATATCCGAATCATGCGCTGGTCATAATTCAGATCATTAGTGACTAAACAGACGATATGTACTTTTTTCATGATTCAAAATGAAATCCCGAATCTTCATTGGTAGAAAATTCGGGATTGAACTGTATAGAAAGCAGATTTTAGAAACCGTCAAAAAATAACTTAACGATTTTTGGCGCAATAGTGCCCCAAAGGGATGCCCTTGGCAAAGAAAAAATGACTGATAATGAGTTTTTTCAAGCTATTCGCCAAAATCCTAATCGGGAAGTTATTTTTTGACCAGCACTTATTACAAAATCTATTGCGCTGCTTTTTCGTAGACCTTCTTGTCCAAAACCATCTTGGCGATGACCTCACACAGTATTTCGCTCGTTCCTCCACCAATTGGCCCTAGGCGACTATCTCTGAAATATCTTGCCATAGGGTATTCTTCCATATAACCGTAGCCGCCCAACATTTGCAAGCAATCGTAGATGACTTCATCCGCCATTTTGGTCGAAAGCATTTTCGACATGCTCGCTTCTTTTACAACATACTCCCCATTATTCAAGCGATAAGTGATGTTGTAGTTGAAGGTCTTGTGCATTTCTACTTGGCTCGCCATCTTAGCTACTTTATGGCGCAAAACCTGAAATTCGGTAAGTTGCTTTCCAAAGGCCTGTCTTTCGCTCATATATTGGGTCGCATACTCCAAACAAAATTCTGCTCTAGCATGTGCATTGACACCCATAATCAAGCGCTCCAATGCCAAGTGTTGCATCAAATAAGCAAATCCTTTTCCTTCTACGCCCAGGAGATTTTCAGCAGGGATTTCTACATTGTCAAAAGCAATTTCTCCTGTATCAGAAGCCCTCCAGCCCAGTTTGTCCAATTTACTAGCGGATACGCCCGGTGTATCTCTGTCCACTAGGAACATGCTGATGCCTCTGTGCTTGTCTGATGGATTGGTTTTGGCGGACACCACCAAATAATCGCTGTACACACCATTTGTGATGAAGGTTTTTGAACCGTTCAAAATATATTTGTCCCCTTCTTTAACCGCAGTAGTACGCATTCCAGCTACATCAGAACCAGCAAATGGTTCGCTGATGCAAAGGCAGCCTATCATTTTGCCCTCGATACTTTGGCGCAGGTATTTCTGTTTGATGGCTTCAGAACCTTCGGCTTGCAGGTGGGTCATCGCCAAATAAGCATGTGCCCACATGGCTGCTGCAAAACCACCAGAGTTAATGCGTTGGAGTTCTTCTAGGAAAACAACGGTATAGAATAAGTCTAAATCCATACCACCATATTCTTCGGGGTAATTGATGCCGAAATATCCCATTTCGCCAAATTTCTCCCAAATAAAGCGGTCAATTTTACCAGTTTCTTCCCATTTTTCAATATGTGGGACGACTTCTTTTTGTAAAAAACTACGGAAACCCTCTCTGAATAGACTATGTTCTTCTGTAAAGTACATTGCTTAGATTATATTTTTATAAGTGACTTCCCACCACATTATGGAAAGCAATCAAAAGGCGTGATTTTATTTTAACGTTTAATGCTTAGCAAATATTAAAAAAAATATTTGACAATAAAACGAAATGAGGCAGAAGCTGTTTAAGGAAAAGGTTCATCAAAAATGCTTTTGTAACAAATATTCCGATTTATTGTGAAATTTCTTCTTTTTTAAATACAAGGAAGATTCATGTTTGACCAGTACTAAACTATTTTTCCATAGAGGTCATAGTCACTGGCTCCAGTGATTTCTACTAGTGCAAAATCCCCAATTCGGACATAATTATCCTTGGCTGCTACAAGGACTTCATTATCGACCTCAGGCGAATCATATTCCGTGCGCCCGATGAAATATTCCCCTTCTTTTCGGTCGAAGAGGACTTTGAGCTGTTGACCTATTTTCTCGTCGTTTTTGGCGTAAGAAATATCCTGCTGGATTTCCATGATTCGGTTGGCACGTTCCTGTTTGGTAGTGTCAGGAACATCATCTGCTGCCTCGTGGGCGATGGTACTTTCTTCATGCGAATACTGGAACACCCCGACCCGCTCAAATTCCATATCTGCCACAAAATCGCACAGGTCTTGGAATTCTTCTTCTGTTTCTCCTGGGTAGCCGACCAAAAAGGTTGTACGAATCGCAATATTGGGAACTTTAGCCTTGGCGTAAGCGATGAGTTCACGCTGCTCTTTTTGGGTGATTTGCCGACGCATCCGATGGAGTACCGCATCGTTGGCGTGTTGTAATGGAATATCCAAATAATTGCAAATCTCCTTGCGCTCGGCCATCACATCAAAAATCTCCAAAGGGAATTTGCTCGGATAAGCATAATGCAAACGAATCCATTCTATGCCTTCTACATCAGCTAGAGCGTGCAATAATTCTGCTAGAGCCCTTTTTTTGTACAAATCCAAGCCGTAATAGGTCAATTCTTGGGCGATGAGCATGATTTCTTTGACCCCTCTTCGGGCAAGGTTTTGAGCTTCTATCACTAGGGATTCTATCGAGCGAGAGACGTGTTTGCCCCGCATCAAGGGAATGGCACAAAAGGAGCAAGTCCGATTGCAGCCCTCCGAGATTTTGAGGTAAGCATAGTGGAATGGGGTAGTGGTCAGTCGCTCCCCGATAAGGTCGTGCTGATAGTCTGCATTGAATTTTTCTAGCAAACCAGGCAGCTCCAAAGTACCAAAATAAGCATCCACTTCTGGGATTTCTTCCTCTAGCTGGTCTTTGTAGCGCTGCGACAAGCAGCCCGTCACATACAATTTATCAATTCCGCCAGCTTTTTTCACCTCTGCATATTCCAAGATGGTATTGACCGATTCTTCCTTCGCCAAATCAATAAAGCCACAAGTGTTGACAATGATTACGTTGGCGTCGTCCTCATCGCTCTCGTGGCTGACATCAATATCGTTCCCTTTGAGCTGGGTGATGATATTTTCGGAGTCCACCAAATTTTTGGAACAACCAAGGGTAATCACATTTACTTTATCCTTTTGTAGCGTCTTCGTCTTCAAGCTTTAATTTTTTTGCAAAGATAGAATAGATTTTAGATATTACTTAGGGATAAGATTGAACTAGTAGGGCAATCGCAAGAAAAAAAATAGCCCGCAACTTTAGTTGTGGGTAAGAAAGATAGATGGAAACCCAGCGGTTTCAACCGTTTTCCAAAAAACCTGTATCCCATAAAACCGTTAAAGGGTTAAGAGCTATTTTTAATTGGCTTCTCACAACTTATTTGTGGTCTAAAAAAGGTATTTTGATTCTTGCGATTACCTTAATTGAACTCCATTTTTCTGTGTCGTACTTTTTTGCTCCTTATTTAATACACTGTAAATGAAATTTGTTTTCATTTGGAAATAATGAGAAAAAGTAAAGC
>JAHDBO010000132.1 GCA_020630355.1 Saprospiraceae bacterium | reverse complement strand
GTGATGTCGAGTAAATGAGGACTTAATTCTTAGCCTCAATAAAATTCAATAAATCAGGGTAAGTCCCAGCAAATATCTTAGAAGATTCCATATCCGTGCGTACACCGTCTACATAAGGTACTACGAAAGCTCCAGAAAGTCCTTGACGAATGAGGTCATTTTTCAACTGTGAAGCGGAGGAATAAGTTTGATACAAACCAACGGTATAAGATAGCTTTTTATCGCTCATATCCATTTCTATAGTAGCATCAGGATAAGTTGTAATAATATCACTATCGTACATTTGCTGCATCGCTGCTACTTGTACCTTGTAGGACAGACCTTTTGTCGCATTGCTAAAATAATCCCATTTTCCGTCTTTCATCAAATCGCTCACCTTTGGGCTTGCATTGATAATCTTTATCGGCAAACCTTCCGTGTTTCGAACGATAATATCAATACGGTTATTCATATTTTGACCGACTGTATTCGGTGCACCATTATCCAATTCGTTCTTTGCCACAGGATAGCTGTCCCCACAAGCTCGGATGCTGATATCAGATGGATTGACCCCGTTTTGAATCAGATAATCCGCTACAGATTCCGCTCGCTTGGCAGAAAAATATAGACGGAATTTATCGGGAGCGGTATTATCCGTGTGACTGACCAGTTCAACTTGCAAACGTGGTTGCTCGCTCATCATTTTCAATACAGCATCTAGTTTACGGGTATTCACACTGGTCACAACCGTCTCGCCTGTATAATACAAAGGGGAGACGATGTACTCTTTCACTTCTTCTACGATGATAGATTGTCCATCCTCATTTCCTGCATTTGCATCAATACCATTTCCTTTATTCGGCGCACCATAGTCAAAGGCTGTAGCATCGGCGTCCTTCATTTGCTCTACTTGAACATCCTTGAAATAAGCCGCATAAATATCGTGTCCACCAGAGCCTCCAAAGCGATTGGAAGAATAGTAGGCTTTCAGGCCATCAGATGCTAAACGGAAATGCAAATCATCCCCTCCAGAGTTAATCGGCATCCCTAGGCTCGTTGGCTTCGACCAGCGTTTTTGGTTTGAGTCATAAACCGATTTGAACACATCAAAACCTCCGATACTACGCTTGTTGTCAGAACTAAAATAGATAGCTTTTCCATCTTTCGATAAAAAAGGAGATACCTCATCAAAAGGGGAATTTACTTGTGGGCCTAGGTTTTTTGGCTTAGACCAAAACACACCGCCTCTTTTGTAAGCGATGTAAATATCTTTGCCACCATAACCGCCTGGCTGTTCGCTCGCAAACAAGATTATCGTATCGTTCACAAAATACAAATCACGGTCGCCCCGCTTCCCCAACATTGGACCATCAAAAACAACTGGTTGAGAACTACCATCTGCGGTAAAAGTATCCACCATCAATCGTCCTTTCCCAAGCGCATCTTCCGTACGATAATACAAGACCTTACCGCCATCCGTAAAATCCTGTATCAAATCGTGTTTTTCAGTATTCAAAGCAGGATTAAAGGTTTCTGTACCTGTCCATTCCCCGTTTATCAAACGAGTAACGAACATATCCGCATTATACTTCCCTATAAATTCATTCTTGACCCCTTCTACGTCCATTTTACCCCCTTCATTCCCTTCTCTTATGGTAGAAAAATAGATGGTATTCTGGCGAGTTGGACTCAAAATAGGATGCGTATCATCCCATTGGCTATTTACTTTGTATCCTAGATTTTCCGTCAATGCTGGCCTAGGACGACCGATATGGCTCACGCCCTGTCCACATTGACGAATCAAATGCTTGGCATACGCACGCTGCTTGGAGTCCTTTTTGGCGGAAGCCAAATACTGCTTATAAAATGCCGTTGCTTTTTTAAAATCGTGCGACAAATGATACAAGCGTCCCACCTGAAAATACACCTCCGCACTTGGACGTTTTTGAGCAGTCAAAAATCCATAATACTTCTTGGCTTCAGCTACATTCCCTAGTTCCAAGTAGCATCTCGCCACCTTTTCCTTAATCTCCACCTGTTTTGGTTTCAATTGCTGGTACTGCAACAAAGGACGGAGTGCCTCCGAATAATTTCCACTGCTATAATATAGCTCTCCTAGTTTTTTCAGTTCGTTGATGTCTTGAGCATTCAGCGAACCAAATACTAGCATACACGCAAGAACGAAGTGCAATCTAATAGTCATAGTCTGTTCATTTGTCAAGAATGACATTTGGTTTGGGTTCTATTTTAGAACGCTCGATTCACATCGAACTGTTCTAAGTAATCACCAACTCGTCTCAAGAAAGACCCTCCTAAGAATCCATCCACTACTCGATGGTCAAAGGACAAGGACATAAACATCAACTGGCGGATGGCAATGACATCACCGTGTTCTGTTTCCAGAACGGCTGGCTTTTTCTTTATTGCTCCTACAGATAATATGGCTACTTGAGGTTGATTGATAATTGGTGTTCCCGAAAGATTTCCAAACGTCCCTACATTGGTCAATGTGAACGTTCCTCCTTGGATTTCTTCTGGTTTCAGTTTGTTTTGTCTAGCTTTTTGCGTCAATTCGTTCACCTGTGTAGCCAAGCCCATCAAGTTGAGTTGGTCGGCATTTTTAATCACTGGCACAATCAAATTCCCACTTGGTAAGGCTGCTGCCATACCCACATTTATATTTTTCTTTACAATGATATTGGTTCCATCTACAGAAACGTTAATCATTGGGAAATCTCGAATCGCTTTTGCTACCGCTTCGATGAAAATCGGCGTGAAGGTGATTTTAGCCCCGTACTGTTCTTGGAATTTCTTTTTGTTCTTATTCCTCCAATTGACAATATTGGTCACGTCTATTTCTACAAAAGAAGTCACGTGCGGAGAAGTCTGCTTCGACTTGACCATGTGCTCCGCAATTAAGCGGCGCATCCTGTCCATCTCTATGATTTCATCGCCTCCGCTCACACTCTTCGTCGCAGGAGCTGTTGGAGCCACTGGGCTGACCGCTGCTTTTGCAACAGGTGGTACCGCCACTGCTGCTGGTGCCGCTACGATACCTCTATTTTCGATATAATTCAATAGATCCGACTTGGTCAATCGACCATTTAGACCCGTGCCAGGAACAGTTTCCAATTCTGTTAAAGCAATACCCTCTTTCTTGGCGATATTCTTTACTAGTGGCGAGTAAAACCGGTCGCTTTTAGCTACCGTCTCGACTGCTGCAACTGCCAAAGGTTCTGGAACTACTGCTCCATTAGTCGCTGCAACTTCGACAGGAGCTTCTTTTTTAGCTTGACCATTTGAAGCCATTGGCTGCTGAGACAGGGCAGGTGATGGTGTCGTTGCACCCTCCTCTCCTTCTGTCGCAATCATAGCGATGACCTTCCCGATTTCAACCACATCATCTTCTTTGAAAAAGATTTCTTTGATGACTCCTTTCACAGGTGAAGGCACTTCTGAATCGACTTTATCCGTCGCAATTTCTAATATCGTTTCATCAATATCCACGGAATCGCCGACTTGCTTCACCCATTTAAGGATGGTCGCCTCCATAATACTCTCCCCCATTTTCGGCATTATCAGTTCTACTTGTGGCATTAATTTGTGATTTGGTTTGATTAATTAAATTTGGTTGGCTTGTTTTTATTGTAAAACAATCATTTCGTTTTCAATCAATTAGCTCAAAAAAAAACCTTTTTGATTTCAAACGTAAGTTACTGCCTCACAAAAGGTTAGCAAAATTACGGTTTTTTAGCCACCTAATAAAAATTTTCGAGCCATATTCAAAGCCCGTGAGCTTGTGTATTGGATATTTGTCAAACGGTCCTTTCCTATTTCTAGCTTCATTGTTTCCACCTTATCCTGATTTCCAACAGCTATCCAGACTGTACCTACTGGCTTTTCAGGCGTTCCTCCGCCTGGCCCCGCAATACCAGAAGTAGCAATTGCCATGTCTGTTCCTAGCAATTGGCACACACCTTTGACCATCTGTATAACAGTTGGCTCACTGACCGCACCATGCTCTTTTAGTGTAGTTGCTTCCACTCCCAACTGTCGCACCTTCACCTCATTGCTATATGCGATAATAGAACCCATAAAATAAGCGGAACAACCTGGTATTGACGTTATCGTATGTGCCAGATGCCCCCCCGTACAACTCTCCGCTGTAGCAATTGTCTTTCCTTGTTTTTTCAAAATATCTCCTAGTACAGATTCCAAACTATCTAGGCCGTAACCAAAAATAAATTGAGGAATCAGCGCTTCTATTTCTGCTTGTTTTTGGTCTAAAATACGTTCTAACACAGCCGCACTTTCTCCTTTTGTCCCTTTCGCCGAAAGGCGTAATCGTACCTTCCCCATACTCGGAAGGTAAGCTAGTTTGATATTATCGGGAAGTGTATCTTCAAAATGTGCAATTGCCTTGGCGATGTGGGATTCGCCTTGCCCTGCTGTTTGGATAGTGCGGTGTACGAGTGCTTGACCAGGAAATATAGAACGTAAGCGAGGAATAATTTCGTGCCCCATCAACCACTTCATCTCATAAGGTACGCCAGGCATCGATACGACGATTTTACCATTTTGTTCGAGCCACATCCCCGGAGCAGTCCCCATTCTGTTGGTGATTATCGTTGCACCTGCTGGCATAAAACTTTGATGATAATGCGCTTCCGTTGGCTTTCGCCCAAATTTGGCAAAGAGCCGCTTGATGCGTTCATGGGTTTCTTCATGGTAAACCAATTCTCTTCCGAAATAATTGGCCAGCGCTTTTTTAGTCACATCATCCTTTGTCGCTCCGAGTCCTCCCGTCAACAATACCACATCTACTTTCTTCAAAGAAGCATCCAACGTTGTTTCTATTTCTTCGAGCGTATCCCCGATTGTCTTGATTTTGCTGACACTAAAATTGCTCAGGTTGAGCTCTTGCCCCATCCAAGCTGAATTGGTATCAACGATTTGTCCAATCAGGATTTCGTCACCGATTGTTATGATATGAATATTCATTCTATTCGATTTTTAGAAAACCTATACACCATTTCGCCAAGTCAAACCATCTACTAAAGTAGTGTACAATAGTTTCAATGGCATTTTAGCTGCATTGGGAACACTACAGTCGTCGGAAAAGTTTGTTCATCTTAAATCGCTTTATCATGTATTCACAAAAAGAGCGACGCAAATCCGACGGCGTCAATGCAGGTTCGATGGCAGATATTGCCTTCCTGCTACTTATATTTTTCCTTATTGCTACCACCATAGATGTGGATAAAGGCATCACTGTAAAGTTACCGCCTTATACTCCCGAGCCTGTTAGTACTGACATCCCAGATGACCGTGTCATATCTGTCAAGGTCAATGCTGCCAATCAATTACTTGTGGAAAAGCAATTGACGGAAGTTTCAAATTTTAGAAAAAAACTCAAAAACATCATTCTCAACCCGAGCAAAAGAGACGATTATCCTAGCAGACCTAGCCTAGCCATTGTTTCTTTACAGAATGACAAAGGTACTTCCTATGAGCAATACATTGAAATTTACAATGAACTCAAGGCGGCTTATCGAGAATTGTGGGAAGAAGCTTCTGATTCTAGATTTAGCAAATCCTATGCACAACTCAACTCCCTAGAGCAAAAGCGTATCCGCAAGGATTTTCCATTTGTAGTTTCCGAAGCGGAACCGACTGATTATTCCAAATAAAATATTTCATCGTAAAAAAACACCTCATGGCATCTTTCAAACGAAAAAAAGGCAACGGAAAACCGAGTGTATCGACGGCTTCTTTACCTGACATTATATTCATGCTATTATTCTTCTTTATGGTTGTAACTGTAATGCGGGATAAAGAACTACTTGTAGACATCAAGCTTCCCAAAGCATCCGAGACTAGTAAGCTTAAAAAGCCCAATTTGGTCAAACATATCTACATAGGAAAGCCACGTAATCCACAAATGGGCAACGCAACGGTCATTCAAATCAATGATGCCTTTGCAAAGCTAGAAGACATCAAGCCTTATCTGCAAGTAAATTCTAAGGATTATGAGACCATCGCCCTA
>JAHDBO010000131.1 GCA_020630355.1 Saprospiraceae bacterium | reverse complement strand
TTTTTCAATGTTGAAAGTCGTGCCCACAGGGTAGCAGAAGGTGAAGTTTGAGCCATCGGTGGTTACTGTTGCTGGGCATTGTGCCATAGTTGTGTTAGCACAACAAATAAAAACTATAAATGAAATAAAATAAATGATTGAATTGAAATTTCTCATTATATCAGGTCTTGTTGAATGAATTTGAACAATTATGTATCACACATTCAACTTATGGCAATAAGAAAGCCAAAATAAAAGATCTTAACATTTATTTTATAATAATTGTGACATGGTTAAAATAAATATTTGTGGACTACTCGTAATTCGTATATTGTTGTTTATTAGTTTTTTATAATAATATAGCTTGTGTATATCGTATTGTAACAATATAATTTGGATTTATTATAAAAAAGGGATATGTGAATTTTTTTAACGAAAAAAGCACCTTTTTAGGGAATTGGTAGGACTAAAAAAGGTAGTATTTTGAATAAAAACTTTATTGAGTGGCAATATTTTTTAATTCAAGAACAGTGAAAAGCAAATATATTTCAAAGTGAACGATAGTTTATACAGAAAAAGGCTGTCATGTTTTGTTTGAAATTGTTTAAAAAATCAGGGCTATTATTCCATCGCTTTAACACCAGCTTCTATTTCGGATAAGAGCTTTTCCGCTTGACGCAAATTCTTGATACCTTCTTTTACTAGGAAGAAATGCTTGGCACTCTGTTTGAACCCTAGGGTCCTATCCACTTTTTTATTGACGAATTGCATGATGTTGTTGAAACGCTGCGTCTCGTAGAAAGCGGATTGCGGATTACTGATGAAATAACAGCGTAATTTATTCCCTTTTACAATCATGCGCTCAAAACCCAATGCTTTGCACAGCCACCTCAAGCGAAGCCCATTGAAAAGTTCTTTTACTTGGTGCGGTATTTTGCCGAAACGGTCGGTCAACTTACGCATATAGTCCTCGATTTGTTCCTCATTTTCCAGACTGTCCAGCTCCTTGTAGAGACTCAAACGCTCTTGGGTGTTTTTCACGTAAGTGTCGGGAATCAACATTTCAATATCCGCTTCAATCACAACATCTCGCACATAAGTGCGCTCCTTGGCTAGTTCCTCTTTGAAGAGGTCTTTGAACTTGGTTTCTTTCAGCTCTTGGATGGCTTCGTCCAAGATTTTTTGATAGGTTTCAAAACCAATATCGGCTATGAAACCGCTCTGCTCACCGCCTAAGAGATTTCCTGCGCCCCGTATATCCAAATCTTTCATCGCAATGTCAAAACCTGAACCCAAATCCGAAAACTCTTCGATGGTCTTCAAGCGCTTACGAGCATCGGAAGTCAAGGTGGACATCGGCGGACAGAACAGATAACAGTAAGCTTTTCTGTTGGAACGCCCAACCCGACCCCGCAACTGGTGCAAATCACTCATCCCGAAATGGTGGGCATTATTGATGATAATGGTATTGGCATTAGGAATGTCCAAGCCCGTTTCGATAATATTGGTGCAAACCAAGACATCGTATTTTCTATCAATAAATTCTATCAAGGTTTTTTCCAGCTCCTTGGGTTCCATTTGCCCATGTGCCGATGCGACATCGACATCCGGGCAGGCCCTACGAATCATTGCCACGATATCTGGTAAGGTCTTCACCCGATTATGCACAAAAAAAACCTGTCCTCCTCGATAGATTTCGTAATAGATGGATTCCTTGATGAGTTCATTATTGAAGACACGGACTTCCGTATGGATAGGCTGTCGATTGGGCGGAGCGGTACGAATGACAGATAAATCCCGTGCCGACATCAAAGAAAATTGTAGCGTCCTAGGGATTGGTGTAGCAGTCAGTGTCAAGGTATCAACATTGACTTTTAAATTACGGAGTTTCTCCTTGGCAGCCACCCCAAATTTTTGCTCCTCATCCACCACCAATAAGCCCAAATCCTTAAAGCCGACCTGCTTGCTCAAAATGGCATGGGTGCCTATTATAATATCAATCTCCCCTTTTTTAAGTCTCTCATAAATTTCTCTTTTCTGCTTGGCGGTCTTGAAACGATTGACGTACTCGACTGTAACGCCGAACTCTTTCAAGCGCTCACTGAAAGTCTTATGATGCTGCAATGCCAAAATCGTCGTCGGTACTAGTACTGCTACCTGTTTTCCACCTACGACCGCTTTGAAAGCCGCACGTATGGCAATTTCTGTTTTACCAAACCCCACGTCCCCACAAATCAAACGATCCATCGGATATTTCTTCTGCATATCAGCCTTGGTCGCAACGGTAGCTTTGTACTGGTCAGGCGTGTCTTCGTACAAAAAGGAGGCTTCTAACTCGTTTTGCAAATAGCCATCCTCCGCAAAAGCATGCCCTTCCGACGCCCGACGCTTTGCATACAATACAATCAACTCCTGCGCAATGTCCTTGATTTTTTTCTTGGTCTTGCGCTTCATGCGCTCCCAAGCATCCGAGCCCAATTTGGATAACGCAGGCAGTTTGCTCGCTTCTTTACTAACGTACTTGGAGATTTTATGCAAGGAGTTGATGCCGACATAAAGCACGTCATTGTTCTTGTACAGCAAGCGGACAGACTCTTGGATATTTCCGTTGATGTTGAGTTTTTGCAAGCCAGAATACTTCCCGATACCGTGGTCGATGTGCGTCACGAAATCGCCAGGCTGCAACTCTCGTAGCAATTTGAGATTAAGGGCTTGTGATTTTGTGAATCCCTGTCTAAGGCGATACCGATGAAAACGCTGAAAAATTTGGTGATCGGTATAAAATGCTGCCTGCATATCCAAGTCAATGAAGCCTTTTGAGATGGCCTTATTGATAGGATGAAAAGCCACTTTTGCTTCCAAGTCCTCAAAAATGCTGTAAAAACGCTCGATTTGCTTGGTATTATCCGTCAGGATATAGTTTTCAAAACCTTCATTGACATTGCTTTCTAGGTTGTCAATCAACAGTTTGAAATTCTTATTGAAAGAGGGCTGCGGTCTAGCCGCAAAAATGACTTTTTCTTCGAGAGGTATTTCGGTTATCCCTTTTTTCAATAAAAAAATCGGATAATAAAGAATGTCTTGGATGATTTCATTGGGGCGGATGAAAGCCCGCTCTCGTAGCAATTCAGCTTCTTGTTCTTTATCTTCTAAATGGATGATTTTATCCGCAAGCTCAGAGGCTTTTTCAAAGCAAATCTGGAGCTTATCCAGCAGCATTTGAAAGTCCTTGACCCAGACACAGCAGTTTTCTGGAAGGATTTTGAGTAAGGATACTTTTTGACTTTTGTCGAATTGGGAATTCATATTTGGCACAATCGACACCTTCGATATATTCCGAATCGACAATTGATTGCTGGGGTCAAACACCCGAATGGATTCCACCTCATCATCAAACAATTCAACCCGATAGGGCCATTCATTTCCAAAAGAGAAAATATCCATAATCCCACCACGCAAGGAAAACTGCCCTGGTTCATAAACGAAATCTGTCCGCTCAAAACCATATTCCACCAAAACATCTACGATGAAATCTACATCGATCGACTCCCCTTTTGTAAAATTAATCCTCGTTTTTTCTAAAGCTTGTGGGGCGACCACCTTCTCGAAAAGTGCTTCTGGGTAAGTCACCACGATTTCGCCAACCGCTTTGGAAACGCTCATCTGATTGATGGCTTCCGTCCGCTGAAGGATATTGGTATTGTTCAAATCCTCGAACGAAGCAGGTCGCTTGAAGGAATCTGGGAAAAAGCGCACTGGTTTTTTATCCAAAATACTCGATAGGTCATTTTGTAGATAGGCGGCCTCTTCCTTGTCAGCAGCGATGTACAAATGGCTTTGTGGCTTGGATAGATAAGTGCCGCACAGCACGAAAGCATCCATCGAGCCAACCAAGCCTTCTAGTTGCAATCGGGCAGGGCTATCTTGTTCGAGGGCTTTCGCCAAACGCTGGACACGGGCATCATCCCGGTATTGTTCGAGTACTTTCTGGAGATTTTTCACGATGCAAAAGTAAGGGTTATTGTGATGTTTCGAGTTTCTTGTTTCGAGTTTCTTGTTTATAAGGTATCTAAGGAGAATAAGTTTATCACAGAAACATCTTTTCCCTACCTTTACAAAATGAAAGCGAAGAAGTCTTACGGACAACATTTCCTGACAAGAGAGGATATTACAGAGCGTATTGCTAATAGTATTTTAGATGAAGATACGATTAGTCAAGTCGTAGAAATCGGGCCGGGCAAAGGCGCGCTGACCAAGTATTTGTTGGAGAAGGACTATGCTTTGAAATGTGTGGAAGCGGATTGGGATATGGTGGAATACTTGTATCGCCACTATCCTGCGCTAGAGGGCAATATCAAATCTGCCAATTTTTTGCGTATCCGACCAGAGGAGTTGTTTGAAGGGGAGTTTGTCGTGATTGGGAATTTCCCTTACAATATTTCCTCTCAGATTGTTTTTTGGGTTTTGGATAAGAAGGCAGTTGTCCCGCAGATGATTGGGATGTTCCAAAAAGAAATGGCAGAACGCATCGTTGCCAGTCCCAATTCAAAAGATTATGGGGTTATCAGTGTACTCACACAAGCTTTCTATGATGGTACAAAGCTTTTTGATGTGGATAAATCTTGCTTCAATCCACCTCCGAAGGTACAATCTGCGGTCATTCGCTTGACCCGAAAGGAAAATCAAGAACTCGGCTGTACTTTCAAGCAACTGCGACAAGTCGTGAAAATTGCTTTTTCACAAAGAAGAAAAATGCTGCGGAACACCATGAAGCAACTCGTCAAAGGGGATGAAATGCTACAAGAACCTTTTTTTATGCAGCGTCCTGAAAATTTGAGCGTCGAAGATTTTGTTGTATTGACCAAGCGGATTGTAGCAGCAAGAGAAGTGCAATAAAAAAAACCGCCTCGGCAACTCCGAAGCGGCTTCTCTAAATAATTATATTCTATTGTTTTATTCTGATTCAATGCGTAATTCTTGGATAAGATACTTTTCTGAGCCGACTTTCATGAAGAGGTAGGTTCGATAGCTTTTTCCACCAGCCACTAAATTGCCGATGAAATACTGTGCATCGTTTCCTTTTGAAGTGCCTTTGTGTACTTCACTGAAAGTTTTTGGCGCATTATCCGCAAAGAATCGCCCCACAATGTCTTTTGCCTGAGCTTTGTCATAGATATCTTCGTTTTCTCCAACGGCTATTTCGACGGTTTCGTCAAAATAAGTGGATAGCGTTTCAATATCGCCTTTACTCAAAGCTTTTTTGATAGGTTCCAAATTTGGCTGCATCAGCGCAAAACTAGGAGCCATTACTAAAAGAAAAATCAAAGATTTCATAATCCTTATATTTTGTGACAACAAACAATTGTTGCTTAATACGATACAAACATATTGCCTAATGAGGCAATGAATCAAGTTTTTTGTCGAAATCGAGCATTAAATTTTAGTTAAAACGCTGATTTTCACGTCCTGATTCCTGCTTTAAAGACAGTCTAAGAACGTTTGAGTCACCAAAAGCATTCCTTCGTTTTCAAATTTTAACAAATCGCTAAAAGTTGTAATTTGAAGATTTTCAACAATTTTCGAGTTCTTTTCAGGTGGGATTCAATAGGAAGTTCTACCTTTAGTTTGCCCTATCAAGCGTGTTTTAAACATTAAGAAGATGCCCACTTTATCATTAAATGATTATGATATACAAGTTGGTCCTATTGCCAGCTCAATCAATGATTTTTTAGCTTCCGCTAACTATTCTTCTATTCTAGTTTTAGTGGATGAAAATACAAAGGAACATTGTCTTCCTATTTTGGAAACAGCAATGAAAATCCCTTTTTCTACCATAGAAATCCTATCTGGAGAGCCCCATAAAAATATCCAGACCTGCTCCACTATCTGGTCAGAGATGATGTCAAAAGGCATCGACCGTAAGGCATTGATGGTTAACTTGGGTGGCGGTGTCATTGGGGATATGGGTGGTTTTTGTGCCAGTACCTACAAGCGTGGTATTGACTTTGTACAGATTCCAACGACGTTGCTCTCGCAAGTAGATGCTTCCATTGGTGGGAAATTGGG
>JAHDBO010000130.1 GCA_020630355.1 Saprospiraceae bacterium | reverse complement strand
CTGCTCAAAGAGCAATTTGCCCTTCTTTTTGCCCCAAGGATAGCCACAGGAAAAACCTGAGCTCATCCTCCTCCCCTAGAAGATTTCCTGAACAAGCAGACAGGCTCCCCTCTAGTCGAAATGACAAGTGGGTGCTATTTAATGATTGACCGAGTATTCCAAAGAACAAACCCAAACAATGAGCTAAATGAACGATAGTCCTATCATCGGCTAAACCACTGACTTATACACGGACAAAAACCAAGACATCATCTCATCATCTCATCATCTCATCATCTCATCATCTAAACACAAAATAAACCACCGTAAAAAACACGACGAGATAAATCCATAGTACGTCCAAGAAATGCCAATAAAAAGTCAATAACCGAAGCTTCAGACGTTTTTCGGGATCGGAGAAATAGACAAGTACGCTCACTGGTTCTTGCATTCGGCGAACAGCCGTGATAAAAAACAGAATAATAAAAGGCAAACCTCCTATGATGTGTGCAAAGTGCAGGCCAGAGATGATATACAAATAGGAAGTCGCATTATCAGAATTGATAAAACGATTGTTGGCCATCATATCATTCCAAGCCACATATTGCATAATCATAAAAAGGAAGGTTAAAACAATAGTCACTGCCAGGGCAATTTGATATTGTCGGGTGTTATCTTTCAGATAAGCCTTATTTGCCCAACTAATTGTAGCACTACTCGCCATTAAAATAAGCGTATTGAAAATAAAAATATTAGACACCTGTATCGGTGGAATATCTGTTTGAACCCTAGAATAAAGATAAGAAAGCGTTAGTCCTAGAAAAATAGCAGTCAGACTGCCCAATGTCAGAAAAAGCAATATCTTGTACGGGTGGAAAGTCAATTTATCAAACTGTTGTGTTTCTGTAGGTGGATGTGGCATGGTACTGAATTCTATATTTACAAGGTGGAACAAAAATACGCACCGCTTGTTTCCGATTTGTTAAACAATCCCTGTTTTTGATACTTTTGATAAAGTAATCGTCAGAACTAATGAATCTGATTAGTTGTTTAGTAGGAAACTAAAATACGTTTTTATAGAAAAATAAACTTTTCAAGAAACGCTGCGTTTAGAATGTGGAACATTTAACCACTTATACTTAAACAAAAATAATTATTCCAAAAAGATTGTTCTCAATCTTTAAAATTGCACTTGCAATGGCACTTTATTTACTATTCATTTTTTAGAAAAAAATTCTATGAATTTCGAAACTGGCCATCCTATGAACGGGGTAAATCATCATGTCAACAATCATCATCACGAAGAAATAGGCGACGCACATGTAGGCACTTCCATAGATACCCCGATAAAGGCAAATGCCTTTGACCTTTCCGACGACGAAAAAATCCATAAAATAGAGGCACACTTCCGTGAGATTATGGATATTATCGGACTAGATTTGACCGACGATTCCCTGAAAGGTACGCCCTATCGGGTAGCAAAAATGTACGTCAAAGAAATATTCAGCGGGCTCAACCCCATCAATAAGCCCCGTGTGGCCATGTTCGACAACAAGTACCAGTACAGCCAAATGCTGGTAGAGAAAGATATTAATGTTCAATCTACTTGTGAGCATCATTTCTTGCCCATTTATGGAAAAGCACATGTAGCGTATATTTCCAGTGGCAACGTGATTGGACTCTCTAAAATCAATCGTATCGTAGAGTATTACTGCAAGCGACCACAAGTGCAAGAACGATTGACAATTCAGATTGCGAATGAATTGAAGAAAGCCCTGCAGACAGAAGATGTGGCTGTCTATATTGACGCCCAGCACATGTGTGTGCAATCCCGTGGCGTAGAAGATAGAAGCTCTTCGACGGTAACGATGGAGTTCAGTGGCAAATTCAAGGAATCAGAGCAGACGAGGAGTGAATTCTTGGCAACGATTGGAAATAAGCTGTAAGCTATACAATTGTCATTTCGACCGCAGGGAGGAATATGCTCTGGCTTTTGTACTGTCGTTTGACTGCACCTCAAAACGGCTTGAACGAAGTAGTCTAGAAAACATCTTGGTTGCACAATAAAATCAACGAAAGCTAAGTTTTCGTTAAAAGAACAAATGGCTTTGAAGTCTCTGGCTTTAAAGCCGTTTTTTTGTAAAAATTTTCAAGCAATGACAGATTTAACAAAAAAAGGAACTTACTCCGAGTTAGAAGAACAATGGAATATTTGGACGCATGCCATCGGTATGATTTTGAGTTGTTTTGCACTTGGATTTTTGCTGTATCGTTCTATTGCTTACGGAAATACAAACCATATTTTGAGTTTCACTGTCTTCGGTATCAGCTTAATAACTTTATACGCTGCTTCTACCTTTTACCATAAGGCGACCGACCCCAAAAAAAGGAAGCAATTGCGCATCTTTGACCACGCCGCTATTTTTCTGCTGATTGCCGGTAGCTATACCCCTTTTACGATGAATGTAATTGGAGAAGAGACCGGTTGGATATTCTCTGTCGTTGTGTGGAGTATCGCACTAGTCGGAATTGTACTGAAAATTTTCTTTACTGGGAAATATGACGTGCTTTCTACCATTATGTACGTAGGAATGGGCTGGATTGCCGTATTTGCAGCGGGGCAATTATTTGAAAACCTTTCATCTGCTGGCTTGACTTGGCTATTGGCTGGTGGAGGTGCCTATACTGTCGGTGCCATTTTGTATTCTATTAAGAAAATCAAATTCAATCATGCCATTTTCCATATTTTCGTTTTGATGGGAAGTTTTTGTCATTTCATGTCTGTTTATTTTCATGTTTTACCCGTCTATGGTTAACTTTCTTGTTCCAAAATAAGGAAAGCAACAAGACTGGCTTTTTTATTTTCAAATATTATCTCAATAATCGCTATTATTGCAATACAGCAATTGTAAACAATAGTGACAAAACATTTTTGAAAAAACATCAAAACAGAAAGAATGAAGTGGCAACATATCCTCCTTGCTTTTACTTTTTTACTACCCTCCTTCTTGAGTGCACAAGAAGAAAAGGATGATTTTTACGATGTTTCAAGCATTAGAAATATCCAAGTCACTTTAAGTGAGTCCAACTGGGTAGATGCCCTAGACTCCATGAAACTTTATGGAGAAGAAATGTTGATTGGCACTGTCAAAATAGACGGCACAACTTATAAAAACGTAGGGATTCGCTACCGAGGTTCTAAATCTTTCAATATAGGTGGCGAACGAAATCCCTATTTAATCAAACTTAACCATATCCATAAAGACCAAAATCATCAAGGATACACGAGTATAAAATTATCCTCCGCACTCCGTGACCCTAGCATGGTCCGGGAAGTGTTGTCCTACGAGATAGCCCGTCAATACATGCCTGCACCCAAAGCGAATTATGCTCGTTTAACCGTCAATGGAGCTTATAGAGGCATCTTTGTCAATGTAGAATCTGTAAGTGATAAATTCTTAAAAGACAATTTTGGCTCTTCCCAAAATGTCTTCTTCAAAGCCGCTTCCCCTGGCAGAAAAATGAAAGCGCACAAAGGTTGTCGCAATGGAACTTATGGCAGTTTGCAATATGAAGAGAATATCCAATGCTATTTCTCCAATTTTGAATTGAAATCCGAATCTGGCTGGGACGAACTCATCAAACTGACAGAAACGCTCAACAACAATACCAGTGAAATAGGAAAGATACTTGATGTTGACAATACACTGTGGATGTTGGCTTTCAACAATGTATTGGTCAACCTGAGCAGCTACTCTGGTGCGAATAGCCAAAATTTCTATTTGTACCAAGATAATCATGGTCGCTTTGTACCTATTCTCTGGGATTTAAATCTGTCTTTTGGGAGTTATAAAAACATCAAAGCAGGAGCTTCCTCGCTTTCGCTAAAAGATTTGCAAACACTAGACCCTTTAGTCCATTCTGATAATCCAAACAAGCCTTTGATTCAAAAACTACTCGCCAATCCTACTCTGAAAAATGTTTATTTGGCACATATCCGCACGATTTTAAATGACCATTTCCTCAATGGCAACTATGAAAAACGGGCAAAGGAATTGCAAAGAAAGATTTCTAACGATATGTTCAGCGATAAGTATAAATTCTACGAACATAGTGAGTTTCTTTCAAGTTTAAACAAAACTATTGGACAGCGCAGTAAAATACCTGGCATCGTGGAATTGATGTCCAAGAGGGCGCGTTTCCTGAAAAAACATGCCACCTTACGCTCTTTCCCACCTGAAGTGAGCGATGTATTGGTGCAAACCAAAGATAAATTTGCCAATAAAGAACTAAACACCTACCATATTCAGGCGAAAGCCGACAAGAAAGCCAGAAAAGTCCGTATATACTATCGTTTCAAAGCAAATGACGTATTCGAAATGCTTACTATGAAAGATGATGGTAAAAATAACGATGGTCAAGCGGGCGACAAAATCTTTGGAGTCGCTATAGATTCCAAAGGAAATACCGATATTGAGTATTATATCGTCGCTGAGAACGCTGGCGGAATCACATTTAGCCCTTCTAGCTATACAAGCGAACCACACCGCTCGTCGCTAGAGGCCATTAATGAGTAAGAAAATGAGAAGCTTCTGCTTTTTTGTGTTTTGTTGTTTTGCAATGTCTTTGCAAGCACAGGATTTGTATAGTCCCTATTCTGTCCCGAGTATCAAAATCTATTTTGACCGTCCCGATTGGGAGCCGGCCTTGGATTCTTTAAAACAAGCAGGCAAGAAGGAACGGATGAGCGGTAAAGTCGTCTTGAATGGCAAGACCTATAATGACGTTGGCATCCGTTTCAAAGGCAATAGTTCCTACAATTCCGCTCGCAATGTTTACAAGCGGAAATTACCACTCAATATAAAAGCCGATCAATTCAATAAAACCCAAAAATTTGAAGGTAAATTAAGTTCGATTAAACTCGCCAATGGATTTCGTGACCCTAGTCTCGTAAGAGAGATGCTGTCTTATGAAATCGCTCGGAAATATATGCCCGCCCCACGCTGCAATTTTATGAATGTAAGCGTCAACGACGTGCCTTATGGCTTTTATTCCAATACAGAATCGATCAATGAGGACTTTATTGAGACCTTATTTAAATCAGATAGTCTAGCCTTGATAAAATGTGATGTCGAAGACCGTGTCAAAGCTCCAGAAAATTGTCCTAAAAACGACGGTCGTGGTACGATGAAATACCTAGGCAAAGACACGCTTTGCTATTTGAATATCTACGAAATCAAAGATGGGGAAAACGTCTGGCCTACGTTTCAATCTTTCTTGAAAAAACTGAACACTGAACCTGCCGAACTCGAACAAACATTCAATGTAGATCAAGCGCTTTGGATGCTTGCTTTCAATAATGTACTCGTCAATTTGGATAGTTATACAGGGCGTTTGTCTCACAATTATTATTTGGCTCAAGGGCCAAACGGACGATTGCATCCCATCATCTGGGATTTGAATTTATCCTTTGGTGGCTTCCGTTTCAAGGACGGCAAAGAGCCTCTGAGCAATGAGGAAATGGTGGAACTAAGCCCCTTCACCCATTATAAAAATCCAGAGAAACCGCTCATAAGCAAATTGCTTTCCGTCCCCCGCTACCGCAAAACCTATATTGCCCACCTCAAAACCATTCTAGAGGAAAACTTTGCCAACGGGGATTACCTGAAGCGAGCCAAAGCTATCCAGAGCAGCATTGATTTTCATGTTAAAAAAGATGAAAACAAATTTTACTCTTATCAGGCCTTCAAGCAAAACCTGAGCCAATCCACCAAAGCAGGAAAAGTCCAAATCATCGGTATCCAAGAACTGATGTCTCCTAGGATTGCTTATTTGCAAGCGCATCCCCTACTCAAAAAGAAAGCACCGACCATCAGCAAACCGATAGCTTCCCGACAAGGCGATAAAGTCACCATCACCACCAAAGTAACCGATGCAAACCTAGTAGAATTTGCTTATCGTGAACAAGCTTTCGCAGCTTTTACCCGTGTCAAAATGGAGATCAATCCCACGGGCGCACACGCGATTACCTTGCCTTTAAAACGAGGCACGCAATACTACATCTATGCGGAAAGCGAGAAAACCGCTAGCTTGATGCCAGTACGTGCGGAGC
>JAHDBO010000129.1 GCA_020630355.1 Saprospiraceae bacterium | reverse complement strand
TGGATAAAAAACTCACACCAAATAAATGGTAGCCTATTTATGTCATACTACTTAGTATCGGAAAAAACGGTAATTTGGAGCTATGAAATGGATGATTGGAATCATTTTAATGAGCTTTTCTCTACTGGTCTCTGCTCAGATAGGAGGCGACCAAGTCTATGAATTTTTAAATTTATCCAACTCCGCTAGAATTACGGCCCTAGGGGGGAATCTGATTACGGTATCGGACGATGATGTCAATCTGGCTTATGCCAATCCGGCCAACCTCAACGAAAAAATGCACCGGCAATTGACGGTCAATTCTCAATTCTTGTTTTCGGGAACGGGGATTTGGACGGGTTATGTAGGCTACGGACATCACTGGGAGGCAAAGGATTTGACTTTTCATGCAGGATTGCAATTTGTGGATTATGGGACATTCCAAGGGACGGACGAGGCAGGTGTTTTTACGAACGAATTTGAAGCTGCCGAATACGCATTGGTACTAGGCGTATCCAAGCAGCTCAGCGAACGTTTATGGGTGGGCGCTAATTTCAAAAATATATTTTCCAATCTAGAAAGTTATGCTTCTTATGGAATGGGCTTGGATTTGGCCGCTAATTACAAAAATGAGACGTCCAAGCTACAATTGTCGCTGGTAGTGAAAAATATTGGTGCTCAGATAAGCACTTACGAAGCGGAGCGTTCTCCCATTCCCTTTGAAGCGCAAATAGGTTTATCAAAGCAATTGGACCGTTTGCCGTTTCGGTTTTCTATTATATACCATCATCTCAATCGTTGGAATATCTTATACGATGACCCAAACTCAGAAGAGGATATTTTAATTATTGGAGGCAATAACCAAGGCAGGACCAATGCTCAAATTTGGTTGGATAATTTCTTTCGGCACTTCATCTTCAATGGGGAGTTTTTGTTTGGTAAGAATGAAAATATGCGTTTGCGCCTAGGGTACAATGTGCAAAGACGGGGTGAATTATCTATTGATGGGGTTCGGAGTTTGGCAGGTTTTTCTTTTGGGGCAGGCTTTAAGGTCAAGCGGTTTCGGATAGATTATGGGCGGTCATATTATCACATTGCAGGGGCAACCAATCACATAGGTATAAGCACGAGTTTGAATTCATTCAAATAGTTTTCTGGAGCAATGCAACGTTTTTGGGCGAAAGCCCGTCAATGAAATTGGAAACTAAAACATAAACCCTTGCAGCGATGCCCAGTCGCTGTTCATCTGAGAAAACAAATGATTGCTCTAGGATTCGTTAATACCGTATTTGCCCTGTACTTGTGTTACATTATGCTAGAACAGAGACGGCGTTTTTATAAAAATAGGGACTTCTGGTGGGTGTCTTTAGGACTGATAATGTCTATTTATATTACCTCCCTTTTTATCCCCATGCCAGAGACCGTTATGATGCCCTAAATTAAGCTTATTTGGTTTTTTGTTTGTACATTGCTAGCCTTGTACATTCATCTTTCTTATGCTCATAAAGACGCAAGGCATTATTTTTCGTAGGGTCAAGTACTCTGAAAGTAGCTACATCTGTGATATTTACACGGAAGAAAAGGGCTTGCAAACATACATCATAAGCGGTGTCCGAAAACGGAATGCAACAGTACCTGCTAGTTTGATTCAGGTAATGAATCTAGTGGATTTAGTGGCTTATTTCCGAGAGGATAAAGAAATGCACCGCATCAAGGAAATACGCCCAGCATACGTATATGAGTCGATTCCATTCGATGTAGTCAAAGGGGCTGTTGGTATGTTTATGATTGAATTGGCAGGGAAGACCGTCAGAGAATCGGAAGGGAATCCAACTTTGTTCCAATTTTTATTGGAATCTTTCCAAATCCTAGATATGGAAGAAGAAGTAGCGCATCTGCCTTTATTGTTTAGCTTGCAGTTGAGTCGATTTTTGGGATTCATGCCAGGAGGGGACTGGTCAGAAGAAATGCCTTATTTCGATTTGAAGGAAGGTGTTTTCGTGGATGTATTGCCTAGCCATCCTTATAACTTGCAAGCAGAGGAAGCCCAAGTTTTTTATAAAATTTTAGATATTCCTGTGCTTTTGGCGAAAGACTTGGATTTGCCAGTGGCACTTAGAAGGAGACTGCTAGAAAAGGTGTTAGATTATTACAAATTTCATGTAGAACACTTCATGGAATTGAATGCTTATGAAGTTATGAAAGAAGTTTTCGCCTAAAAGTTAATCAATCTTGGAAGTAGTAAAGCAACGAACGCAGACTTGGATTCAAGAAGTAGTGGTAATGCACGGTTTTTGTCCTTTTGCTGCACGAGAGGTAGAACGAGGTAGTATTGCTTATCACGTTTGTAAAGGAAAAGATAGGAAGGTGTTTCTTGAAAAACTGATAGCGTGCTGCCAAGAAATGGATTTAAAACCTGAAATCGAAACTAGTTTTTTGATTTTTGAAACGGCTTTATCCGATTTTGAGGATTACTTGGACATGACGGCGCTAGCCAATGCATTGCTAGAGTTGCAAGACTATGAAGGGGTATATCAATTGGCAAGCTTCCATCCAGAATATCGGTTTGAAGAAGAAGAGACAGCGGCCGATTTTACGAATCGTTCGCCTTATCCGATGTGGCATTTGCTGCGAGAAGAAAGTGTGACAACAGCGGTAGAGATGCATCCTGATGCAGCGGCTATACCAGAAAGGAATATTCAATTGGCACAAAAAAAAGGAATTTTCTATTTTGAATCTATTCTTAAAAAAATAAAAAGTCAATCGTGACCGCCCCTCAAATCCTCTAGTTTTCTTGGCTTTTGATTTTTTTGAACGGTCTCATTTATTAAAAAGAAACATCCAAAGTTATACGTATTTTTGCAAAAGATTTTTGATCAACAATTAGCACGTTAATTTTACTTTGACCAATTAAAAAAGGAATGATGAAAAAACTACTAATGGGCGCATGGGTTTTGATAGCAGGATTGTTTTCATGCAAAACAACTTACGATACGCCAGAAGATTTCCCTAAATCACAAATTATTGTTGGAAATGGTGGTGGATTTGCTGGAAAAGAACAGATTTATACACTCTTGGAGAATGGGCAAATGTTTCATTATAATGGCATAAAGGAGACGCAATCCAAAATGGAAAGCCTAGACAAGGCAGTAACGAAAGAACTGTTTTCGAGCTCGAAGCAGGCGGATTTGAAAAATATTCAATGCAATGACCCTGGCAATATGTATTATTTCGTGATTTTGAAAAAAGGAGATAATGCTCAGAAATTCACTTGGGGAGGCACTAAGCAAGAACCGCCAGCAGCAATAAAGGATATCTACGATACTTTGATTAAAAAAGCAGTAAAAGAAACAAGAAACACCTCTAGCAAAGAGAGTGCTAGCGAAATGTAGAAGTTACTTGCAGCCTAGGATTTTAAAGGCAAAGTATTCTAGCATTTCCTGTACTTCTTTGTAATTGTCCCCCTTTATTTTGACATCAGTAAGCTCTGGCAGGTGCAGCGCAAAGTAGATGTGGTTGTTTGCCATCTCGAATAAGTTACTAGCCAGTGCATGCGGATAAGGGAAGTTGGGGTTTAGTTCGCTTATGACATTAGCTACTTTCTCAGACAAATTATTATAGTTCAAAAAGAATCCTTCGCTATTCTCTTTGTCCACTTCCTTGATGTGGTAGGCTTTTGTCCCTTCCGCTATGACAATCCTGTGCAAAATACTTTCATTGACATAATCGATTGCTGGATTTTCTCTAGACGCAGAAACAAGCGTATCAATGATAATATGCAACTTTTGTCTAGGGTCATTGATATTCATCGTATTCATATCAATCATAAAACTCACCCACTCCCAGTACCAAGAGACCAGATAAAGCAGAAGCATGTGCTTGTTCTCAAAATAGCGATAAACAGAAGCTTCTGTAGAACCCATCTGCTTAGCCAGCTTCTTGAAGTTGAAAGCTTCTAAGCCGACCTCATCAATAAGGATAATACTGTGTTTGATGATGTTCTTCCCCAAACTTGTCTCTTGGGGATCTCTTAGATACAAACCTTCGTGCAATGATATTTTGATACCTATTGCCATAATATGAGGTACATTATTGTCTACTATTTTTCGCAAAGATAATCAGTAATCAGTATGAATACTGAAGTTTTTTAAATAAATGTACCATCTTTTAAATAATAGTATTGCTATTATGAACAAAAGTTTTTTAATTTTGTGTTGTTGTTGCACTTTTTAGTATTAAAGGTGTACTAAAATCGGATTTATTATTTTCAATTTACCCTTGTTGAGCAACACAAGCCAATTAATTGGCTTGTGTTGCTTAATTGCCTTGAATACTGGAAAAATTCAAGGTAGCTGGATTTTTTTATGTAAATAAAATGTCGAATCGTATGAAAAATGATGGAATGTTCAACAATTTGAAGCATGATATACCTGCTTCGATTGTGGTGTTTTTGGTGGCGGTGCCACTATGTTTAGGGATTGCATTGGCTTCTGGTGCACCTTTGTTTTCAGGTATTATAGCAGGTATTATCGGAGGTATTGTCGTTGGAGCTCTTAGTGGATCACCTCTAGGGGTAAGTGGTCCAGCGGCTGGTCTAGCGGTTATAGTGTTTTCCGCTATCACTGAATTGGGCGAATTCAACATCTTCTTGATGGCCGTTGTCCTAGGGGGGATTTTCCAATTGTTGCTCGGTTTTGCAAAAGCAGGTATCATTGGATATTATTTTCCTTCTTCGGTAATCAAAGGGATGCTTTCTGGTATCGGTATCATCATTATATTAAAGCAAATTCCCCATGCTTTTGGGTACGATAAAGATTACGAAGGGAGTTTGTCGTTCAGTACTGCTGACGGTGGTAACACGCTTTCTCAGTTATACAATATGTTTGAAGCGGTCAGCCCAGGAGCTATCATTATCACAGTGGTTTCTATGTTTATCTTGATTTTATGGGAACAGTCCTTTATCAAGAAAATAAGGCTTTTCCAGATTGTACAAGGTCCTTTGATTGTTGTGGCAGTAGGTATTTTGTTGAATTTGTTTTTTCAAAATATGGAAGGTTTCGCATTGAATGCAGAACAAGTTGTAGCGATACCTGTACCAGAAACGATAGGTGGTTTCTTTGACCAATTCACCTTCCCTGATTTCAATGAGATTACTAATGGGGCAGTTTGGGTAACAGGGATAACAATAGCGGTCGTGGCCAGTTTAGAGACTTTATTGTGCTTAGAGGCTACGGATAAGTTAGACCCGTTTAAGCGGGTTTCACCTGCCAATAGAGAGTTGAAGGCTCAAGGCGTTGGTAATATCATTTCTGGATTGATTGGAGGACTACCTATCACTCAAGTGATTGTAAGAAGTTCTACCAATATACAATCTGGTGGTCGGACAAAGATGTCGGCAATCCTACATGGATTCATTTTGTTGGCTTGTGCAATGGCAATCCCCGCTATCCTAAATTTGATACCTTTGGCAAGTTTAGCTGCCATACTTTTCCTAGTGGGATACAAATTGGCTAAGCCTGTTTTGTTCAAGCAAATGTATAACTTGGGACAAAGCCATTTTGTACCGTTCATTATCACCATTCTTGGTATCGTATTTACCGACCTGTTGATGGGTATCGGAATGGGTTTAGTAGTAGCGATTTTCTACATTTTATATAATAATTATAAAAAACCATTCTTGTTTGAGTCTGATAAGCATATCAAAGATGGTGTCATCAGAATCGAACTGGCAGAGGATGTGACCTTTATAAACAAAGCAAGCATTCAAAGGGCTTTAAGCCAACTTCCAGATGGTTCGAAGGTTATTATTGATGCTTCCAAATCTATCAATATTGACCAAGATGTAGTAGAAATTATTGAAGAGTTCCAGACAAATGCTGAATTTAGGGATATAGAATTAGAGTTGATAGAATTCAACTCGGTCGCTATTTCTAATCAAGTGAAAAAGGTTGAGCATGCGATTAACACCAATATGCTCAATACTAACAGGAGTAAGGAGACTATCAATACCTAGAATCCGATTCGCATTTTTATATTCCAATGCCTCTTCACTTGTAAAAGTGGAGGGGCTTTTGTTTTGTAAGAAGACAGAAGACAGAAGACAGAAGACAGA
>JAHDBO010000128.1 GCA_020630355.1 Saprospiraceae bacterium | reverse complement strand
AATCTATCCTTAGGATTTTTTTCAAAAATACGTAAGGCGTTCCTATCCAAATCCAAAAGCTGGTAACTCGATACCGCTTTTTTTATATTGTCCTCTCGAAAATTGGAGCTTGAAGGCTTGAGTAAAGAGAGTTCTTCTGCCCGATTTTGTGCCTTTTGCTTAGATAGCCAGCTATGAACGTCTTGAGTAGTATTTTGTGCGCTTACATTCAACAACACAAAAAGGAAAATAAATGTGTATATCTTTCTCATTAAAAATTTGCTTGGCGGGGGGCTCAAACGTATAAAAATCAATTGCGGTATGAATCGCTGTACAATGTTTTACTAGAGAAAGAAAGATATGTTGCGATAAAAGAAGATTTTTATTCATTAAGTGACGATAAGATTTAATTACTTAACATGACAGGCATCACCAACATCAATACCTCTATGCCATCTTCAGCATCACTCGGCACTAAAATACCAGCTCTAGAAGGTGTCGATAATTCTATTTTCACTTCATCCGATTCTAAAACACCCAACATTTCAACCAAAAACTTAGCATTAAAACCAATGGTGATTGGGTCGCCTGAGTAGGAGCAAGTCATTTGTTCTGTCGCCTCGTTCGAGAAATCCAAATCTTGCGCAGAAATAGTCAAGCTACCGTCATTGATATTTAGTATAACTTGGTTGGTCGTTTTGTTCGCATAAATAGCTATCCGCTTGAGGGAATTTTGAAAATCTGTACGATTAACAGTCAGTAGATTCGGGTTATCAACGGGGATGACCGCATTGTAATCAGGATAGCGAGCATCAATCAAACGGCTGACAAAACGAGTATGACCATAACTAAAGAAAGCATTCGCTTTATTGAAAGATAAAGACACTTCCTCCCCTGCTGGCAAAGCGCCTTTGAGCAGGTTCAGAGATTTTTTTGGAACAATGAAAGAGGTAATCACCTCGCTTTTAACATCAGTCAGCGCGTATTTCACCAATTTATGTGCGTCTGTTGCTACAAAAATCAATTTATTAAAATCTACCTGAAAATAGACGCCCGTCATAGAAGGCCGCAGCTCATCGTTGCTCGTAGCAAATAAAGTTTTACTGATGGCCTGTGCTAGAGTAGCGGAAGGCAAATTGACAGAATCCACCTCATCGGGCTGTGGAATACTAGGAAAATCTGCTCCGTCTTCACCCGCTAGCTTGTATTTTCCGTAAGAAGAAGTTATCTCGATACCAAAGTTGTCATCATTCACCGTGAAGGTGATGGGTTGAGTAGGCAAAGCCTTTAAAGTGTCTACCAAAATCTTGGCAGGAATAGCGACCATACCATCGCTCTCTGAACCAATCAACTCTACAGTTGTAATGATAGAGGTCTCTAAATCCGTTGCAGCGATAGTCAACAATCTATCTTCTACCCTGAAGAGATAATCCTCCAAAATAGGCATCACTGGGTTGGAACCAATGGCTCCCCCTGCAATTTGTAGCTGTTTCAATAAATCCGAAGACGATACGCTGAATTTCATAAGTATAGTATTTTTACCTCACAAAAGTACGGGATAAATATTACTTTTTCCCTTAAAAAAACCAACATCAAGCTGTGGATAAAATGTAAATATTATTTTTGCCCTTCCTAGCCTTTAATCACGACTTAATTCTTATTTGACAATATATGAAAAATAGAATTACACAACTTTTCTCTGAGAAAAACGGGGATATTCTATCTATCTTCTGTACGGCTGGGTTTCCGAGCTTAGAATCAACCGTCCCTATTTTACAACAATTGGAAAAATCGGGCGTTGACTTGGTCGAAATAGGCATGCCCTACTCCGACCCCATCGCTGATGGAGAGACCATCCAAGCGAGCAGTTCAAAAGCCTTGGACAACGGGATGTCCATCAAAGTCCTTTTTGAACAATTGGCTGATATTAGAAAATACGTCAATATTCCACTGGTCTTAATGGGGTACCTCAACCCTATTGAACAATATGGAATAGAAGCTTTTTGTGACAAATGTGTAGCGGTGGGCATCGATGGTCTAATTTTGCCTGACCTACCTATCGACTTATATGTCGAGCAGTACAAAGACATGTTTGAGTCTAGGAACATTTCCAATGTATTATTGGTCACACCACAGACTAGCGACGCTCGTATCCGTATGATAGATGAGAATACGAGTGGCTTCATCTACTTGGTATCGGATAATAGCATCACGGGCAAATCGGCAGGCATTAGTCCTGCTCAAAAAGCTTATTTTGGACGTATCGATGCCCTGAATCTTAACAACCCCTGTTTGATAGGTTTCGGCATTTCAGATAATGCGACTTATCGCACCGCTTGTGATTTTTCGAGGGGAGCAATCATCGGCTCTGCTTTCATTCGGGCTGTTGATCAAGCAGGTGAGCTGGACGACAATATTGACACTTTCGTGAAAATGATACGAGGCTAGTAGAGATGATAGTCTTTGGCAAGAAAAGCTAAAGCCTGACCCTAAACTTTGAAACTTCCTACAAATATGATAATTCAATTGGACCCCAATATAGCATCTTCGATTAAGCACAAAATCGAGATGAAACTCAGGACACTTGGCTACGAAGCCAATGAAGTAAAAACGCTACAAGGCAGCAGTTACCTCGTTGCCATCGGTAAAAATGAATTTGACATTCGGGATATTGGAAAAATGGACGGCGTCATGGACATCCATCGGGTATCTGATGCCTATAAACTCGTTTCACGAAAGTGGCGCGTCAACCCAACGATAATAGACCTAGGAGATGGCATCAAAATAGAAGAAGGCAAACTGGCACTCATGGCTGGTCCTTGTTCTATTGAAAGCGAAGAACAAATCCGTAAAACCCTAGAGCACCTCAAGGCTAACGGCGTCCAAATCATGCGTGGTGGGGTATACAAACCTAGAAGCTCTCCTTATGCTTTCCGAGGTTTGGGGATCGATGGCTTGAAAATGTGGTATGAACTGACCCGTGAATATGGTATCAAAATCATTACAGAAGTCATGCAAAGCTCTCAGATTGACGATATGATGCCTTATGTGGACATCTTCCAAGTTGGTGCTAGAAATATGCAAAACTTCAATCTGTTGGATGCGCTCGGACAAGTGGACAAACCTGTCATGATCAAACGAGGGATGTCTGGCACACTGGATGAACTTTTACAGTGCTCTGAATATGTATTCTCTGGCGGAAATGAAAAATTATTGCTCTGTGAGCGAGGCATCCGTACTTATGAAAAGGCTTACCGCAATACCTTTGACCTGAACGCCATTCCTATCCTAAAAGAAAAAACACACTTACCCGTCATAGCAGACCCATCACATGGCATCGGCTTGCGCGCTTATGTTGAGCCAATGGCGCTCGCATCGGTTATGGTCGGAGCAGATGGAATCATCTTCGAGGTGCACGAAACACCAGAAAAAGCCTTTTCTGATGGTCAGCAGACTTTAAGCTTCCCAGAATCAAGTGATTTGATTCGTAAACTGAAAGCTTCTCATGCTTTGAAGGAAGGTTTCTAATTTTGGATTGTCGGACATTTTTAAAAATGTCCAACAATCCATCCTTGCTAAGTTCAAGAATGATCTGTGGATATGAAGTACGTCGAGATTCACCTTACTTCATAAAAAAGCTTAGCGATTCATATCATAGAAAAATCCGACACTGTAAGATGGTGCAGCCGCAATGATTTCCCCTCTCGTTGCCGTAGCGAAGCCAGCAGACACCCCAAATTTCTTGGTGATATAATAATTGGCTTCAAAACCAATACTCGTGAACTCTGTATTATTGGCAAAAATACTCGTACTGGTCGCCGTGGCAGCGGTCGCCCCGTTTTTTAAGGATTCGATGGCATTCAAGCGAGCAATCAACCACAAGCGACTCTTCGCTAAGCCCAATCCTGCTTCTAGCCCATAGCGGATTTCATCCGAAAATTCATTGGTTCTGTTGTTGAAGCCGAGATTAGCAGAAAAATAAATACTGCTTTTTTTTCCTAGGGCATAACTTGTTCCCACATCCACTTGGAGCAGCTGATTAAATTCTCCGTCGCCCGTTTGGAGATTGCCTTGCTCGCCTCCGTTCGTTTTTCCAGTAGGGAGCCCCAGTATCAGTGTTGCAGCTATTGGATACTTTGCCCCTGGTTTGGTCAAAGCGTATTTTACACCCAAATCTATATCTCCAATCGTATTGATTCCTTCGCCTGCTACCAGCACCTGTTCGGTCGTAGCAGAAACCAGATTATTCATGTAGTTGCGACTCAATACTGGTGCGTTCAGAATAGCGGTGACCCGATTGCTCAAACCATACTCTGCATAAACCGAAGTATTAAAAATACCCGTGGTTACATTCGGATCAAGATTGCCCGAATCTGTAAAATGCTGGTCAAAAATAATCCACCATTCATACAATTTGAAATAACCCTTTCCTTTCGCTTGCGGCCAAGGACCACCAGCAAACAAAAGACTACTACTAACAAAAACAATAAAAAAGGCTAAGACTATTCTGTTATAATTAAGCATTAGAGCTAATTTGTAATTATTTGGAAACTTGATACCTGAAACTTGAACCCACCTTACCGAATCTCTCCATCACCGACCTTAACATTAAAAGGCTTACAGAAATATAAAATATGACTGTAGTCACTGACCTTTACATTAGGAATATCGTACTGATGTGCCCCAGAAAAAACTTGTACCGCACCGATTTCCAAAGCATTGGCAGTCGTGTTTTTATTATTGGTCAAGTAAACATACAAGCCAGGCAATGCAGTGGAAGCCCTATAATTTTCTGCAATTTCTATCCGTATCCCATTCTCTGTTTCCTGTATGGTAAAATCCCCCTCCAAGAGATAAGAGGAAGTTGTCTGGATGACACCACTTGCAGAAGCCCCACCAGTACTTGCGGTTTGACCTACATACACCGTTATCTCGTCCCGAAGCATTCCATCGGCTGTATGGTATTCTGTCGCAATCACACTGCTTCCTTCTTGCAATGCTTCTGCTAGTCCATCTGTGCTAATAGCAATAACGCTTTCGTCCGAACTCACCCAAGTTGCATTGACAGATTCCTCTACTCCAATATTATTCAGGTACATCTGTTCAAATTGAAGGGTCGTGTTAATTTGCATTGTATCAATGGAAGTCGTAATCCTCAAAACAGGATCAACTTCATCAAATACAAAATCGTTTCCAATACAGCCTGTCAACACAGAACAAGCCAATAGTACATAAATACTTTGTCTATACATTTTCATGAAATTAATTCTCAACGAGGTTTTTTGTTCCTAGGCAACGGGCGATGCCTATTTATTGTCAAAATACTATGAAACTGAAGTTCTTTAAGAAACAATTCAAATATGAACACAAAAACAACAGGTTTCAAGTCAAATTATGCCGCCTGTCCTCGCACGGACACAATCTACTATTGAGCAAAGGGCTTCCAATAAGCCTCAATCCTACCTAGCCTTAACCCTAAAACATCTCCAAACTGTAAAAAGACAAACTCGCTTTGATGTGGTCGCAAAAAGACAAAATCATCGACTTTCAAATCGACTCCCTCAGGTGCGTTGAGCATTGTCTGATTAGTCGATTCTCCAAAGAGGGTATTGGTTTGTACACCTTTGGGAAAGTGAAAATCCGCTTTCCAAAAACCGCCATAGATGAAATAAGATTTTTTATATTTTTTATTAAAAACATTGAGTAGCTTTTTCCATTTTTCTAGGGCGGGCAAGGTCGTATTTTTTAATACTTTCAATACGGGCGTCGCAATAAATGCAGCCGCTTGATAGCCTTCCAAGGTCGGAATATCAAAGGTAGTCGGCTTAACCAAACAAGAACCCGCAGCGACTTCATTCAAAGGACTTTCCTCATTCGTATGCAAATCAATCGTCGGGCTACCAGCTCCGTTAAAAATCAGATCATTCCTCCACAAATCAGGAAATTCCACTCGGATACAATCTTTGTATGCTTGATAGAAAGCATTCGCCAAGCGTAGGGCTTTCGCTTGACTTCGGATGATAGATGGCAATTTTACAACGTGTGGGTCATAACCCATCAAGCCGCTAAACTCCAAGTATTCTGGATTCATTTTTATGATTTGTAAAGCTTCCGCCAATGAGGAAGTATCCGTAAATCCCCCTCG
>JAHDBO010000127.1 GCA_020630355.1 Saprospiraceae bacterium | reverse complement strand
TATATTCGGGATTATTAGGATAAAGATTGCCAAAAAGTCCCTTTATCTCTTTCCAAAAATAGGGCTGGATATTGATTTTCCAATCATCGGTTTCGTAAACCATTTTGCGAAAGCGACCCCGATACATGGTCATAGGAAATCCCCATAAAAAGAATGCTATAAGCCAAAGATTCATAGCTGATTGGATAAAGAGGAATGAAAAAATAGATTCGTCAATTTTTGCTTGGCAAGCTTACTGTAAATGTACTACCTTCCCCTAGGGTACTTTCTACAGCAATTTCTCCTTCGTTTAGTTTTACCAATTCGTGAACTAGGTGTAAACCAAGTCCTGTCCCTTTTTCGCCTGCCGTTCCTTTCACACTTTTATCTTTTTTCAGCTCAAACAAATCAGCGATTTTATCCGCTGGAATCCCAGTCCCAGCATCAGAGACGCTAAGACGTACCTTCCCGTTGTCAGTGGTACAATTAATTTTGATTTGACTATTCGCTTCCGAATATTTCAGGGCATTGTCTACCAAGTTTCGGATGACCGTCGTAAGTGCATTTCTATCCGCCCATACTTGAACATCCCCTTCCACTGAAGCCACCAATTCTATCTGCTTGTTGACCGCTATTTGGATGAACAAGGAAGTCACCTCTTCTAGAGCATCTGCCATTACTATATTTTCTGGCTGATATGCCATTGCTTTCTTTTGAGTCAGTGCCCAATTCAAAAGATTATCAATGAGTTTGTTGAGTGCAAAGGCATTTTTTTCTATGCCTTCCCCTATCAAATTGATTTTATCATAGTCCTTCTTCCTCAACAAGTAATTGACCTTCTTAGCAATTCCCCTGAAGGCGATGGCTGGTTTTTTCAAATCATGCCCCAGAATGGCAAAAATTCTATCTTTGGTATGGTTCAAATCTTCCAACTGTTGCGTCCGCTCGGCCACAATCTGTTCCAAGTTTTCATAGACACCAGCGTTGTTGATGGAAATGGCCATTTGAGAAGATAACAATTCCAGCATCTGAAGCCTGTCATTGGTAAATGCGCCTACCGAAAGGCTGTTTTCCAAATAGATAATACCGTACAGTTTATTGAGCAGGACTATCGGGCTACACAGCACCGATTTCACCGCATCCTTTTGGATATAATTATCTTTCTTAAAATCACCTTCCTCCGCCGCATTATCCAAAATAACGGCTTGCTGCATCCTTGAAACGTAGTTGATAATCGAAACAGGAAGGTCTGTTGCTTCAGCAACGGGGAGGTTAACCATCGTTTCTATCCGTTCTCCTTTAGCGGATGCTTGCACAATGGGTCGATCATTTTCTATCAAAATCAGTTTTCCTTTTTCAGCACCAGCCGTCATCATCGTAATGCGCATCATCTTATCCATTAGTGCCTCAAACTCGATTTCCTCCGAAATGGCTTGATAGGATTTGACCAGTGCTAGAATATCAAAATTCTGATAGCTGCCTGTTCGAGTGCTCCCCAATGTGGTACTTGTAATGGAGTTCGTCCTCAAAGTACCCGAATCTTGGAAGGGTTGTTCCTTAGCAGTATTTATCATATCGGGGAAATGTGTTTTTAACACATTGATTTTCCCCCAGGCTCCTCTTCTTTTATACAAATAAACCGCTTCTTTGAAATATGCTCTCGCAGATGTCAAAACACCGTTTCTGTGATAGAATTTTGCGGCCAATTCATTAGCGTAAGCCTCATTGTACAACCAATTGTTCTTTCCTGCGGTTTGAATGGCTTTTTCATATAAAATAGAGGCATTTTTGAAATCATTTTCTAAAGCGGCCAACTCCGCCTCCATCATCAACTGCCAATGCAGGAAATTCTCTGGTCGGTGTGCCGCCCACTTTTTCATCTTTTCCAGTTCGGTCGCCATTTTTTCTTTCAAGGCTTCTTCTGGTGGATTATCAACATAAGAGAGATAGCCTGCACAAGTGAAGAAGCTGGTGTGACAGAGGTAGGTCAAGTAAATCAGGCTGAACAAGGCAGGTTCAAACGGTGCGTTTTGCTGGATGACTTCCCAAGCCCTTTCGTATTCTTCATTGGCCAAAAGCAACTCAGCATGACGAGTGTTTATGAAGCCCATCCCAGAATAATAATTACGCTCTAACATATTTGCCAAACACTGTTGCGCATCAAACTCCTCATCACTAAGACTGCCCAAATCTGGAGAAACGCCACTCAGTTTCTTATGAACTTGTAGATTGATTTTTGCTGCGTCTATCAAATCTTGGTAAGCCGTATTCTCGATTATTTTGAGGTACTCTCGTTGTTTGGTCATCATATTTTCGAGCGTGTCGCTAGGCTCCCAACCACTCGAATACTTCGCACAACAGGCTATCATGAACTGGTCGCCCGAAGCATAACCCGCTTTCAAGCCCTTTTGATAGAATGTCTCAAACTCCGACCAATGCATGTTGTAATGCCCTGTGACAATCCCATAAGTGGCAATCGCACGACATCTATACGATACACTGTTCAATTTTTCAACAATTTCCAGTGCCAATAATCCTAGCTTATTGGCAGATTCCATATCACCGAACAAATTCCCTAACATCGCCCCCATCGTAATACAAGAGCTAGAAGATTCAGGACAAATCCCCTTATCTAAAGTCATACGAAAGACTTCCAAGGATAATATAGTGTATAGATTCGCATTACCCAGCACATAAGCAGACAGTCCTAACTCAATCATCAAACTAGCAGCTTCCTGTTGTTCTTGATTTTCGATAACGGGTCCGTTCAAAATAGAATCGGGTGTACGGGCGATGTACTGCTGATGCAATGCACCCAAAGTAGCTCCGACGCTAGCATCATCTGGTCTTTTTGGAATGTCATATCCGAGCATTGCCAAGCCGCTCAAGCCTAAGTCGATTGCTTCGTCCATCTTACCAATGGTCACATATTGACGAACACGCATCGAAATCATTTGGATTTTATCCAATTTGGAGGAGGCTTTGTTCAGAACAGTCTCTGCTGTTTTTTCAGCCAATTCAAAATCTTGGCTCAAATAGGCATTTTTTGCCAAACCTTTGTGCAAGGCATAAACCAAGTCATAGTCGTCTGTCCAGGCATTTGAATGTAGCAATTCAATACCCGTCTTGAAGTAGTTCTTTGCGGCCTTATAAGCGATAGCAGATTCTGCTTTTTGACCAGCGAGGAGATTCATTTCTACGAGTTCTAGCGTTTCTTTTTCGCTTGTAATCTCTGATTTCCCCAAATTTAAATGTCGAACCAAATCAATAATCTGCTCTTCTCGCTTCGCTGGCGTTAAAGCCTCTTTTATAATCTTCCCGATGACATAGTGAACCTTTTCTCTTTCTGGTGCAGCAGTTAGTTGATAGGCCGATTGTTGAATTTTATCGTGCATAAACCGATAAGACAAACCAAAGTCCTCATTTTCTCGAATTAGCTTATAAGAGGTATCCACTGGGAATATAATTTCCTCGTTGACCGCTGGCTCTAATAGTGCCACAACGCTCGCTGCCGATTTATCAACTACTCTCGTAAGCGTTTTTAAATCAAACTGCTCTCCAATCGAGGCTGCAGTTTGCAGTAGCTTTTGACAATCTATATCCAGTTTCTGTAGTTGTTCTATCATGAAATCCACTACATTGCTAGAAATTTTCAATGCTTTGATTGCATCAATATCCCAAGTCCATTTATTCTGATTATTATCAAACCATATCAAGCCTTGATTGTGAATATTTTTCAGTAGCTCTATGATATAGAAAGGATTCCCAGCAGTATTTTTATACAAAATAGCAGTCAATTCCTTACTTGTTTCAAGATTGGTCATTAAGGTATCGGCAAGCATTTCATTAATATGGCTTTCTTCCAATGCGTTAAGACTAAGCTCTCTTATTTCTTTGAATTTCTTAATGTTTTCGAGGGTCAACAACACGGGATGTCCAGCCTGTACCTCGTTGTCCCTGTAAGCTCCTATGAGCATGAAATGCGGGATTTCCTTAGTCACCAATTCCTGTATCAATCGGATAGAAGCATCATCCGTCCATTGCCAGTCATCTATAAAAATAGTGAGTGGATGTTCGGCTTTCGCAAAAACCTCGATGAACTGGATAATGGTATAAAAAAAGCGGCTTTGTGCCTCGGAGGGGTTAAGGTCAACCGTTTTGTCCTGCTTTCCTAGTATTGTCTCCAAAGCAGGTACCTGTTCGACCATCAGGGCTATATTCAATCCTAGTTTGTCCGCCAGTTCTTTCTGAATAAATCTAAGTTTGTCCGCCGACTCACCTGCCAGATAGCGGACCAATTCCTCAAAAGCTTTTGTGAAAGCGTAAAAAGGCATATCCACTTTGAACTGGTCGAATTTACCAGAAATGAAATAACCATTTTTGCTAGCAATCGGCTTATGGATTTCATTGATGAGTGCGGTTTTCCCGATTCCTGCTGCTCCTTTGATTAAAAACAGTGTATCCTTGCCCTGTTCGACACGCTCAAAGGTCTCTAGGAGTTGGTTAATTTCATGCTTTCGACCATAGAGTTTTTCGGGAATCTGGAATCTATTGTTGAGGTCTTTTTCCGCCAAAGGAAAAGTAGCTGCCATCCCTTCCTCTTCGTAGCTTTTCAAACAACGTTCTAAATCATATTTTAAACCAATTGCGCTTTGATACCGCTCTTCAGCCGTCTTGGCGCAAAGTTTCAAAATGATCTGAGACAGGGTTTCGGGTAAATCAGCATTGATTTCTTGTGGTGCCTGTACTACGCCAGCGATATGAAAATAGACGATTTCCATTGGATCCAGCGATTGGAAAGGCAATTGCCCCGTAAATATCTGATAGAGGCTAATCCCCAAAGAGTATAAATCTGTTCTCGTGTCTATAGAGCGATTCATCCTTCCAGTTTGCTCGGGCGACATATAAGGTAGCGTCCCCTCCATTTGGTTTGGGTTATCTGCTCCTACCCTTTCTGAATCTAGTCGGCTTGATATTCCAAAATCTATCACCTTCACTTCTTTGGAATGGGGGTTGATCAAGATATTGGTCAAATTAATATCCTTATGGACTATTTTCATCCCATGAAGCTGAATCAGTGTATCTGCTAAGGCAATCGCTATCTTCATGCCTTCTACAAAAGTCACTTCCTTCTCTTTCAAGTAAGTCGCTAAAGCTTCTCCACCAAAATCCTCCAATACAAGGACGGGTTTATTCTTAGCGGTAGTTAATTCTTTTGCTTTGCAGACACCATCTAAATGAATTTGGGAAAGCAAATCATACTCTAGGCGTAACTGAGCAACTTCGGTCGGTTCTGGATATTCCTTTTGAAGGGTTTTTAAGACAACCTTCTCTTTATTCACTTTATCGACAGCCCTATAAACAACCGTGTGCTTACCATTGAAGAGGAGCTCCTTCACTTCGTAGTTTGCAATCTGTTTTTCCATTTTTGTTTTGTTTTGTTTTGTTTTTAAATAGCTAGAATAAGTCGGGGATTCAATCCATTTTTATGCTGATACACTTTAAAGAACTACCTTTTGACATCATTGACATCCTTCATCATCTGTAACAACATGTATTGTATCCCTCCAAACAAAAGCATGAGCACATAGGCATCCAAGTGTGCTCCTATCGGGAACAACCCTTCAATCGTCTCTCTAATCACCACGAGAGGTTCTGTAATCACCTGCCATGAATTCAATCTGATTATCCGCCCCATATAAAATGCCAAACAACTCAACAATAATGCTAAAAACAGAGAAACGTTTGCCCATTTTTTATTCAATTTATTTTCAAATAATCTATGCATTATTTTAATGGATAAAAAACCATAAAAAAGGGACAGCATCGCCAATGAAAAAATAATCAGTCCATTGAATATGCGGGTAATAGAGTTTATCTCTCCTTCTACATGAATCACATCACTTATCATGTAGGGTGCATTGGGATAGAAAATCAACCAGATAAAACTAGCAAAATAGAAAATAAAGTTACTCAATCTGCCTTCAAAATAATTAAGAATCCAAGCTACCAATAAAGGTAGAAAGCCTAGAAATAGATTCCATACCAAAAAATCATAGTCATGGGTACCTTGTGTCTTTCCTCGTATAAAAAGTACGACCAGATTAATCAAAGTGGCTACGAGCAATAGTCTAAAATAAGGAAGGCTTTTTGTTTTCATTTTATTTCGTTTTGATGGAGGTTTATTAGTAATTATTCTAAATGATTTTGTA
>JAHDBO010000126.1 GCA_020630355.1 Saprospiraceae bacterium | reverse complement strand
TTGGAGGTGCTATTGATAATGCCTTCACAGAATCGACCCTAGAAGTTGATTATGTGAAAGTCTACCAAAAATAGCATTCACAGATTAAGAAAGACATTAATTTTGACATATAACCTACGCACTAGCTTTCGAGCTAGTGCATGCTTAGGTTTTTTGTTATAAGTCTTATAAAATAAGTTTTTAAGCGAAACGCTCGAAGGGAAACGAATGAAACTTAGACTAAACATATTTGATTTTTTGTTGTGTCTAGTTGCATTTTGTTTGGGGGCTTGTTCTAACCATCCTAGTTCTGAAAGACGAGACGATTCAGGTGCTTCTGACCAAGCAATCGAAACAATACTAAAAGACCTCACTTTAGAAGATAAAGTAGGGGAGATGACACAGTTTTCTATTGATGTCCTATCAGTAGGAAAACCATACGAATTAGAAGAGCCTCATCAGTTTGATGAAGAAAGGTTAAAACACGTTTTACTAGACTTAAAAGCAGGTTCTATCCTGAATGTAGGAGGACATGCGTATACGCTCGAATATTGGCATCAAGTGATTAAGCGTATACAAGACATAGCTACTAAAGAAAAAAAGAGCGGTATCCCTGTTTTGTATGGAATAGATGCTATTCATGGTACAAATTATACGATTGATGCGACACTGTTCCCCCAGCAAATAGGTTTAGCGGCGACTTGGAATCCTGACTTGGCTTACGAGATGGGGCGGATCACTGCTTACGAGACCCGTGCTTCTTGGATACCTTGGACCTTTTCACCTGTCTTGGATATGGGGAGAGACCCCCGATGGCCCCGAATGTGGGAGACCTTTGGGGAAGATGTGTTGCTTGCCGCAAAAATGGGAGCGGCAACGGTCAAGGGCTATCAAGGAGAAGATGTTTCTGATAAAGAAAGTATTGCTGCTTGTATGAAGCATTTCCTAGGATATGGAACGCCACACTCAGGGAAAGATAGGACGGCTTCATATATTCCCATGCGACAACTGCAAGAATATCATGTCCCTACATTTCAAAAGGCGATAGAGGCAGGTGCGAAAACGATTATGATAAATTCTGGAGAGCTAAATGGGATACCCGTCCATGCTTCTAAAGAGATTCTTACGGATTTATTGCGCCATCAGATGGGCTTTGAGGGTCTGGTTTTGACAGATTGGGAAGACATAAAATACTTAGTTTCGAGACATCGAGTAGCTAGCACACACAAGGAAGCGATAAAGATGGCGATCCTTGCTGGTATTGATATGAGCATGGTGCCAATGGATACGGAATTTCCGATTTTACTCAAAGAATTAGTAGAAGAAGGCGCCATTCCAATGGCTAGAATAGATGAGTCAGTCCGACGAATATTGAAACTCAAGTTTGAGCTAGGGCTTTTTGATAATCCCTATCCCAAAGATGAGGTATATCCAAAATTCGCTTCGGAAGAACACCGTCAAGCTAGTCTAAAAACGGCACAGGAATCAATTACTTTATTGAAAAATAAGGAAAATATATTGCCTTTAAAAAAGGATAGGAAAATACTCGTTGCCGGACCGACTGCGAATACTTTGCGTGCCTTGAACGGCGGTTGGACAGGAACTTGGCAAGGAGACGAAGAGCAATATTTTACAAAGGGTAAAGCCACAGTTTTACAAGCTATAAAAGATAAGGTTGGAGCCACTAAAGTGAGATATGTGGAAGGTAGTAGCTACGATAAAACCATAAACGTGAAGGAAGCTGCCCTTACGGCAAAATGGGCGGATGTAGCCATTGTTTGTTTGGGCGAATTATCTTACACCGAGAAACCAGGAGATATAGATGACCTCAGAATACCTGAGGCACAAAGAATATTGGTTGAGGCAATCCATAAGACGGGGACTCCTGTAGTCCTCGTTTTATTGGAGGGTCGCCCTAGGATTATCACTGCTTTTGAAGGACTACCGAAAGCGATTGTACAAGGATACTTGCCAGGAAACGAAGGCGGAATAGCTATTGCTGATATCCTTTTTGGCGAGGTGAATCCTAGTGGGAAATTGCCTTACACTTACCCCAAATACGTCAATAATTTACTGACTTACGACCATAAATGGACGGATAGATATAGTCTAGATTATGCTTATAGTGGGTTCAAGCCATTATATGAATTTGGTCATGGAATGAGCTATTCTACTTTTGAATATTCGGATTTGTCCTTTTCATCCAATACACTTGAAGCGGCTGATAGTTTGGATATTACTGTAAAAGTAAAAAATACGAGTGAGCGAGTTGGAAAAGAAGTGGTACAACTCTTTATTGCAGATAAAGTGGCAAGTATCACACCTTCACACAAACGATTAAGAGACTTCCAAAAAATTGAGCTTCAAGCTGGGGAAAGTCGAACGCTTAGCTTCCAAGTGAAAGCGAAAGACTTAGGTTTTGTAGGACAGGACAACAAGTGGATAGCAGAAGCTGGAATGTTTGAGGTGCAGTTAGCGGAGTTGAGGGATTCTTTTCGCTTAGTAAAGACGATAGTCTTGGATTGATTTTGCAAAAAATAGTTGAGTAGTAATAATTTGTGAAAGCTGGGCAGGAATCATCCTGTTCAGCTTTTTTCTATATTGTTATTGAGTTATCTTTATTCTGGAAACATTTTCAATCAAGTTTAAATAGCAATTAGATAGAATGAGATACTACCTCAACCAACTCCTTTTTTGGCTCAAAGTATCTCGTCCCGGTTTGTGGTTTCCAGTTTACTGGTTGTATTTTTTACCATTAGGAGGGCAGGCGTTTTGGGTGGAGGGCACTTTTTGGCTGGGTTTAGCATTTTGTAGTTTCCCCCTAAATTTCATTGTCTATGCTTGGAACGATATAGTTGACTATGAAACGGATCAACTCAATCCAAGGAAAGACTCTTTTCTATTTGGTGCACAAGGCTCGAAGGAGCAGCTCGCAGAGCTGCCCAAAGGAATGATTTTGACCGCAATTTTGACCCTACCCATCTTCATTTATCTAGAAGGCTGGGAAATGCTCTTTTTATTCGCTGGTTTAGGCTTTGTTTTAGCCCTGTATAATCACCCTTCAAAAGGATGGAGAAGTATTCCTCCGCTAGAATTGGTTTGTCAATTTGGTTATTTATTGGTTGTGCCTTTTAGTGTGCTTGTCAATGATACGGCCGATATTCCCTACTTGACTTATTTCTATCTGCTGATGTTTGCGATTCAGTCACAGTTGATGGGCGAGGTCATGGACATCGAACCCGACCGAAAAGCAGGAAGGGCGACCACGGCTACCGTCCTAGGAATGAAAGGAACAAAAATCTTGATTATTGGCATTGTACTGATGGAAGTATTGCTCCTCGCTCTAGTTTATCAGGATTTGATTTTTGCGATGCTGTTAGGCTTAGGTTTATTGTGGTTGCTCTTGGATTTGTTTGTAATATTCAGAACGAAAAAATATACCCTTTTTCAAATGCAGCTTTTCGGTATTGGTTCAAACGCAATCGCTTTTGTAAGCATGGCGTATGTCTGGTGGTCTGGTTGCTTACTTGAAGTCAAGGCGTTTTGAAAACAGGATTTATTCAAAATCCTCCTCATCTCCTAGCTCCAATTTGGCAGCAGCCAATTCACTCAAAGCATGTTGGTCACCAATCTTTTTGGCGACGGCTATTCCTTCTTTATAGGTAGAAAAAGCACTCGAAAACTGCTCTTGGGCTTCAAGTAGTTTTCCTAAATGATAATACAAACCCACATATTCGGGATTGTTGTTTTTGAGCATTTCATAATAGCTTTTGGCTTTCGCCAAATCATCCTCTTTTTCGTATTCTTTTGCTAGGGCAAAACAAACAAAGTCATCTTTAGAATCGTTTTCCCACATTTGCAATAACATTGCCTTTCTATTTCCCATATTTTTTTAATCTAAAAAAGAAAAATACTATTTTTTAAAAAACAATTTTAGCGAATTTTCGCTTTACATTGTATATTTGTCCCAATTTAAAAAAGTGTATCCCACTTTTATTTGGTCAATACTTGATTAGGTTTTATTTTCGAGCGTTTTCCAATAGGATTAATAATAAATCTAAGTTGCGTAAAATTTAATAAAGAAGACAGATTACAGAACAGAGCTTGCCTGCGCAGGCAGGAAGACAGAATTTAAAGAAATAGCCATATAAGAGGCGTTTTCAATCAAAAATCTCACTTCTGATATCTGACATCTCACTTCTGTTGCGTTTTACGCAACTTGAATTAATAATATAAATAATCAAATAAATTTCTAGATATGAAATTATTGGTGTGTATTAGTAAAACACCGGATACGACGACAAAAATAGCGTTCACATCCGATAATTCGGCATTGGACACCGCTGGCGTACAATATATCATGAATCCTTATGATGAATGGTATGCATTAGTCCGTGCCTTGGAGTTGAAAGAAGCAAACGGAGGTACGGTTACCATCCTGAATGTTGGGCCTGCTGCTAACGACCAAGTTATCCGAAAAGGTTTGGCAATCGGAGCAGATGATGCTGCTAGAATCGACAGTGAACCCAAATCATCTTTGTATGTCGCCAAGCAAATTGCTGCCTTTGCAAAAGATGGAGGATACGACATTATATTCTGTGGAAAAGAAACCATTGATTACAATGGCTCTGAAATCCCAGGTATGGTGGCAGAGTTCCTAGACATGCCGTTTATCTCTTATGCCAGCAAATTGGATGTGGCAGGAAATAGGGCTACGGTGGCAAGGGACATCGAAGGTGGAAAAGAAATCATTGAACTAGACACACCATTCGTAGTGAGCGCTGCCAAAGGAATGGCAGAACAACGCATCCCGAATATGAGAGGAATTATGATGGCGAAGCGCAAGCCATTGAAAGTTGTTGCACCAGTGGATACACTGGAAGGAGCTGTTGCGGTGGCTTATGACTTACCTCCAGCCAAGTCTGCTGTCAAGCTAGTGGATCCAGAAAATATGGACGAGCTAGTCAGATTGCTGCACGAAGAAGCAAAGGCTATTTAAAGTAGTTCTAGTTTGATTTTCGTTTGTAGCGTAAACTTGACTTCTAGGTTTATTTCAAATGAAAAAAGTTGACCATTAATAGTTAACAATTAACAATTAAAAGATTATGTCAGTATTAGTGTATGTAGATAGTCCAGAAGGACAAATCAAGAAATCGGGGCAGGAAGCAGTAACTTATGGGCGCAAAGTAGCAGATATGTTGGGCACGGATTGTGTAGCGGTGACGCTCGGTGATACCAATGACGCCGGGCTATTAGGCGTTTACGGAGCTTCCAAAGTTATCAATGTGGGAGATGTTTCTTTGAATAGCTTCGATAGTCAAGCGGCTACAAGCGTGATAGCGCAAGTAGCGTCGAATGTAGGGGCTAATGTAATCATCATGAGTCATAATGCTAGAGGAAAAGCGGTGGTAGGACGTTTGGCGGCGAGGATGGATGCTGGTTCGGTAGCTGGAGTAAATGCTTTGCCTACAAACGATGGCGCTTTCCGTGTCAAAAAGAATGTTTTCTCTGGTAAAGCAATTGCGACTTATGAAATCGCTTCAGAGAACAAGGTGATTTCAGTGATGGGAAATAGTATTCCGCCCGAGGAATTAGGCGCAGCAGTCGAGGTAGAAAGCATGAGTGTAGAGGTTCCTGCTTCTAAGGTCACAGTCAAAGAAGTAGATACCGTGAAAGGTACAGTCCCACTTCCAGAAGCGGAGTTGGTCGTTTCTGCTGGACGTGGAATGAAAGGGCCTGAAAACTGGGGCATCATCGAAGAATTAGCGGATGAATTGGCAGCAACGACGGCTTGCTCTCGCCCAGTCGCAGATGTGGGATGGAGACCACACCATGAGCACGTCGGTCAGACTGGTGTAGCGATTCGCCCAAATCTATACTTCGCTATTGGTATCTCAGGTGCGATTCAGCACTTGGCCGGAGTCAATAGCTCCAAGACAATCGTGGTTATCAACAAAGACCCAGAAGCCCCCTTCTTCAAGGCAGCGGATTATGGTGTTGTTGGTGATTTATTCGATGTCGTTCCTAGATTGACGGAATCCATCAAAAAGTTCAAAGCAGCACAATAGAATTGTAGTTAAGCTTATACCTTACAATCATAAACTTTGAAAAAATCGTCGTTGCCACTGCAACGACGATTTTTTTTTGAGAATAATAGACATTATTCTAAATGATTTTGTGTAGCGAGCCTGCCTGAGCAAGCAGGTTTATGAAA
>JAHDBO010000125.1 GCA_020630355.1 Saprospiraceae bacterium | reverse complement strand
CGCTCTTGTAGTGGTGAAATCAATCGGACACGGAAGCTATATCATCATGGCGATGCGGATGACTTGAGATATGTTCTTCAATTATTTTTTGATGAAAATCGGTACCAAAAGATAGCTTTAATGGGGAATAGTATGGGAGGGAGCATCGTGATGCGGTATTTGGGGGAAGAGGGCGAGGGCGTTCACCCGTCCATCATAGGTGGAGTGGCTGTATCTGTGCCCTGTGATTTGACGGATGGGGTAGAAACGATTGATGAGCCTAGAAACTGGATGTTCAGAAAGCGGTTTTTGAAGATGTTGACAGATAAAATGAGAGCAAAGGAAGCTCAGTTCCCTGGAACTTTTGACTTTTCTAAACTGAAAGAAATCACCTGTTGGGAGGATTTTGATGATTATTTTTCTGCTCCCGTCAATGGCTTTAAAAGCGCTCAACAGTTTTATACTGAAGCTTCTTGTTTGCCTTTTTTAAAACAGATTAAAAAACCTGCTTTGATTATTAATGCGAAAAATGACCCAATTCTTAAAGGTAGGTGTTATCCCACCGAAGCAGTGAGGAAAATGGATGAGGTTTGGTTGGAAATGCCAGAGCATGGTGGTCATGTTGGCTTTCCTGAAAAGAATTTGTTGAAAAGCTGGACAGATAAACGGGCAGCCTTGTTTTTTGAGGAAGTATTATGATTTATACAAAAAAATATATGTTATCATATTACAATTTTATGGAAAGTTGGAATAAAAGTTGTCATACATATAGTATTAATGTTCAGGAATGACGTCTGTTTTTTGTTTTGAAGAATAATATGTTAACAAAAAATAAATGGCTTATCCTAGGAACTTAAAATGCTCTTAAATTCGTTATTTATTTGGAACACGGGCTTACTTTTTCCCGTTAAATGTTATAAATCAATAGAGAGTGCAATTAGCAATTATGTTCGTCCAAACAATAGAAATTTGTAGTTAATGATTTGATTATCAAGCTTCTATTGATGGTTCGCTCGGTGGTGTCTATAGGCATCATTCTGGGAGTCTTTTGTATAACCTTAAATTGAGTAGTCATGGAAGCTAAAAAGATTATTATCCTACAAAATGAAAAAAGCACAGTTGGTTCAACACCTAAACGTGCGCCAAGCCTGACTAAGCCTAAGGCGAGTATCGACAGCGGCAATGGAGAAGAAGGGCAACAACGTTGATTAAGAACGATTTATAAATAATTTTGAACGATGTAAAGTCGAGTAATAGGTGGATGTTACTCGGCTTTTTTATTTTCACTCTTTAATCAAAAAATACTCGATCGCCTTGGGGTGATAGCTGATATTTTTGATATGCGGAGGGAATGAATCCAATTGAAGTGGGATGAAATTCTGTTCTTGATTCCCAATATTGGACAAATCTACCGAAATCTGGAAATCTTTACGTGTCGTCGATTCAAAATTTTGGAAGCCTGTCAAAAAAGATACCTGCACTTTATCAGGGAAAACACGAATACTATCCTTGGCATTTTTAATAATAATAGGTATTACAATTTTCTTCTCTGTAAATTTATCGGCTTGCAGATAGACTTTGATTTGCTGTTTTTCTTCTCCCTTAATTAAAGGGTTTTTAAACGGTAATAAAGAAATACTATCTACCCTTTCTGTACATTCCAAGTTGGACAATTGGAGTAATTTAGTTTCGATTTGCTGAATGGGTTCTAGTAAAGATTTAGGACCGTACAATGTAATTTCCTTTGGTTCGTACCGTACACTATCGGTCATTTGATAGGGAGGGTTGAAAGAGATTTCGCTTTTAAGGATAATGGGTACTTCTTTCTGAAGATTGTCTTCCAAATTAAGGGAAACGATGTCTTGGTCTACTCCGTTTACTTTAAAATGGGAAGGGAGCTGGCTTTGTATAAGGGAGCTGAATTGACCTGAGGTATAATTTTGAATGGACTGTTCGTTTAACTCTAAATTGATAGCAATGGGTGTACCAATAAAATGCTGGTACATCAAATCCCATCCCGTAGAATTGACAAAAGCTTTTAGTTTAGCCGGGGGGGCTAGACTAAAAGCTTTTGTGTCAGGTACCGTATAGGAAACTCGAACGTTGATGTCGGAATCATAAGACTGTGACATCTTATTGAGTAACCAAAATATTAGGGCTACTCCGATAGAAGCTAAAAGCAAACCTCTATCTGATTGGAAAAAAGCCTTTAATGTTGTTCTAGTTTCCGTCATTATTATAGACTGCGTCCGTCAATTCTTTCGAAATTGCATTTCGGGTTACACGCATATAAGATTTTGAATCTATCTGTAAGGTGATGATGTTCCCTTCGATTTTAGTGATTTTCCCCAAGATTCCACTGGTAGTGACCACTTCCTGCCCTTTATCTATAGCGTCGGAAAACTTTTCTTGTTCTTTTGCTTTTTGAGACTGAGGTCTTAAAAAGAAAAAATAAATCACTACGAACATTAAAATGAGGGGCCATGTGCCTAAAATTGCTTCAGAAAAACCTTGCATAAGTTTAAGTTTATTTAGTCTTGTTTTTAATATTGATGTCTACTTGATGATATAGGGATTAACCACTTTCCCTTTTAGTTTAACTTTGGTAATAGCAGGATAAGTATTCGCTGTAATCATGACGGACTTTTCCTGTCTTCCTCGTTTGTTCGACGTGTCAAAGATGACTTTAATTTGATTTTTAGCACCTACTGCTACGGGTTCTTCAGGCCACTCAGAAACGGTACAACCACAGGTAGAGCGAGCCCCTGTGATGGTAAGAGGCACCTTCCCGACATTCTCAAATTTAAAGACATGTTCTACTTTTGTGCCTTTATTGACTTTTCCGAAATCAAATTCTGTTGCCTCAAATTTCATTTTGGCAATGTTCACGGTATCTTCTGGAATAGTATCAAGTTTTTCCTTCAAGGCACCAACAGGAGCATCAAACAGCTCCAAAGCAGGATTAGTTTCCTCAATATTCTGGCTCTTCACCGTTTTGGGTTCACTCGCACATGCTAAAATTGTGAACATGATGAATATTGAAGTTATCTTTTTCATAGGACATATTGAGGAATCATCAAAAGATGACGGCCTATTTTAAATACAGGTCAAATTCTACGCGTCTATTTTTCTGCCTTCCTTCCTTATATTTATTATCCGCTATAGGTTTTTTCTCACCATAACCAATGTAAGTCATCCTAGCAGCTTTCACCCCTTTGTTGACCATATAGTTGTAGCAAGCTTTCGCTCTTTGTTCAGAAAGTTTTTGATTTGAATCAGAAGCACCTACACTATCTGTATGACCACCTATCCGAAGACTATAGTCAGGATAACGAGCCATTATATCTACAATTTTGTTCAGAATAGGGTAGGAAACAGAGCGGATAACATCTTTCCCTGTTTCAAACTCTACCGCTTCCATCGCTTCGACAAGTATCTCTTTATCTTCTTTCTTTATCTCTGGACAACCACTATTGCTCACGATACCAGCGATGGTAGGGCATTTATCTCTAGCGTCTTCGATACCGTCATTATCAGTGTCAGGACAACCACCAAACATTGCGATGCCTTTTATATTGGGGCATTTATCGTTTTCATCTACGATGCCGTCGCCATCGGTATCCTTGATTTCAGGACAGCCGTTATTGGCTACTGTACCTGCTTCGCTAGGACAGCTATCATCTTTATCCGCAATTCCGTCACCATCTGTATCTGGGCAACCTCCTAAGGCTGCTTCCCCTGCGATATTAGGGCAAGCATCGTCTTTGTCCGCTACACCATCCCCATCTGTATCGACAGGTTTGACGTCCATTTTGTCCGTATTGATAGGTTGGGTTTTACTTTTGAATAAGAATACACATCCTAGCGTGTGGTGCAAGTGATTGTTCTTGTCCTCGCTGAATTGGTGTCTCATTTCAGACTGTAGCTGCACGAAAAAATGGTCGTTAACCCTGAACTCAAACCCTCCGCCATAGAGCCCCTGAGCCGTGATGTCATTATTGAAAACAGAAGTACCACCAACACCTGCAACAAGATAAGGATTGATGAATTTATTGGAATCCAACAACTTTAACTGGGCTAGGACATCTATGCTGGCAAAAAACGATTTTCGATTGAAGGGTAAGTTCTCTGGCAAACCCAAGTAATCTACCGTTCCAATTCTAACAGGAATCTGAAGATTTAATTTGTTGGTCAAATATCTAGTATAGCCAACTTCCATGCCCAGGCGAATCTGGTCGATGGCTTCGCTTGCATCATCGTTAAAACTACCAAGTCCAGTAATTTTATCTGACCATACCGCTGGACTATAATAATCGCTAGCGAGTACTTTGATGCTTAATCCATTAGGCGCACCATCATATTGCGCAACTAAGGGCATAGAATAGCCAATAAATATCAGCACAAACAATACAACTAATCGTCTCATCTTTTTAAGTTTTTGACAGGTACTTAGGTGAATGTCATTTGCTTTGGGGGCACTCTTTAAGTTAAGGTTGTCAGTCTATTAGACCTCGCCCTTCTTTGGTGATATGACCTTCTTCAGTTAGTTGCTTGAGGAGTTTGTCTAAGATTCCATTAATGAAATCTTTGCTTTTCGGTGTACTGTAGAGCTTTGAAAGATCTACAAACTCGTTGATGGTTACTTTGGTAGGAATAGTCGGGAAATGAAGCATTTCGCAGAGGGCCATTTTCAAAAATATCATATCGATGGTGGCAACACGTTCGGCTTCCCAATTTTTCAAAACAGGCTTGATGGTCGTCAATAGTTCTTCGTCTAGATTGTAGACTTTATAGAGCAAATCCAAGCCAAATTCCATCGTTGTTTCTCGACTTGGTTGATATTCTGAATAGAAGTCACCTTCAAGCGGCAACGCTTTGATGGTTTTTTTCATTGCCCCTACAATGAGTGATTTATCATGCACCCAGTTGTTGTACCTATCATCGAGATGCTCTTCATAATTTTCGCTGGCAACCATGATTTTATAGAGCGTCAACAAAGCGTTTTTGTGGTCTTCTCTGGTACATTCCGCTTTCGCTGAATAAGCAATATAATTTTTGTTTTTACACAAATCTTGATAGAGCAGCCGATTGACATCATCGTCCAATCGATTCTCCATTTTACGGTTTTTCACCAACTTCTGAATCCCCTCATTGTTGACCAATGATTGTAATAAAGGATTGTCATATATTTTGGTGGAAAAATTTCTGTCTTCCTCGGAAGGGAGCAGTTTGGAAGCTCTTTTAGAGGCGTCTTTTTTGACGTACTGAGCGACTTTCGTCAGTTGGTACAAATTGAAGATATAAAGCTCAAAAGATTTCTCCAACTCGAACTTGTACCTTGATTCTAGTGCTTTGTAATCTAATGCCACGTCCATTGAACGGGCATATAGCATCTGCAATACTTTTACTCGGACGCTTCTTCTACTCAACATGATCGCTGATATTTCAAATTTTGTGTGTGTGCCTGATTCTTAATAAATCGTGATACAAAGAAATGATATTTTCTTGAAACGGGGAAAATATATGAGGGAAAAGAAACGTGTACGTATAAAAAAGAGCAGCTGGCTTTCGCCAACTGCCCTAATATTGTAGTCAATAATTCTAAGCAAAACAAAATATTCTATGCCTCTTCCAAGAAGGGATAACGATAATCCCTTGGTGGATTAAAGTTTTCTTTCATCGTACGAGGGGAAATCCAGCGATATAGGTTCAATACAGAACCTGCTTTATCATTTGTTCCTGAAGCTCTTCCACCACCAAATGGTTGCTGCCCAACTACTGCACCCGTTGGCTTGTCATTGATGTAGAAGTTGCCAGCAGAGTGTCTGAGTTTGGCGATAGCCAAATTAGTCGCATATCTATCATTGGAGAAAACCGCTCCCGTCAAAGCATAAGGAGAGGTAGAATCTACCAGTTCCAATGCTTTCTCAAAGTCGGCATCTTCAAAAACATAAATCGTCAACACAGGGCCAAATATTTCCTCTACCATCGTTGTGTAATGCGGATCTTTTGCCACGATAACGGTTGGCTCGATGAAGTAACCTTCCGATTTATCGTAGTTGCCACCAGCTATGATTGTAGCTCCTTTGTCTTTTTTCGCTTGAGCGATATATGAAGTGATTTTATCGAAGGCACGCTCGTCGATTACGGCATTGATGAAATTAGTGAAGTCTTCTGGACTGCCCATGGTCATCGTTTTTAAGTCAGCCGTCAGTTTTGCTTCAACCGCTTTCCAAA
>JAHDBO010000124.1 GCA_020630355.1 Saprospiraceae bacterium | reverse complement strand
GAACCCATTTGAACCCATTTGAACCCATTTGAACCCATTTGAACCCATTTTCATGTTACTTATCGAATCCCAATACCTGCCTCCTGTTGCCTATTTTCAGTTAATGGCTCAATCTGATACGACGATAGTTGAAGGGGCGGAGCATTATAGTAAAGGGTCTTATCGCAATCGCTGTCATATTGCTGGGGCGAACGGGATTTTGCGCTTGAGCATTCCATTGGAGTCAGGAAAACATCAGCAAAAACCCATTCAAGAAGTCAGGGTCTCCTATCAGGAACCTTGGCACAAACAGCATTGGCAAAGCATCCAATCAGCTTATGGACAGTCGCCTTATTTTGACTTTTATGGAGAAGAATTGAAGGATATTCTTTTTGAAAAAAAAGAAAAATTATTTGAGTTGAATCAGGCTTTACTTGCTTGGGCTTGTGAAGCTTTACAGTTTGAAGCCCCCACTATCAGTACCGTTTTCGAGAAAAATCCTGAGGGAAAAGAAGATTACAGAAACAAAGTCCACCCTAAAAAAGACAGCCCAGTCCAATTATTACCTTACACACAGATTTTTGAAGAAAGACATGGCTTTTTGGAGAACCTGAGCATTGTCGATTTAATCTTTTGCAAAGGACCAGAGGCTAGCTCGGTTTTATTGGCCGTATAAATTCTAATCCAAATCCCCAAGTGTATTATCGCTTTCCCAGCGTTGGCGCATAGCTTCTTCTGCTTCTAAGCGACGCTGCAATTTTGTTTTTTCAAAAATATCTCTTGGTAAGAAATAATGTGTCGGTTCTTCATTGACATAAGCGTAGGGATTTTGCTGCGATTCTATCTCATCTGGTTCTAATTCATCTTTATACACATAAGCTATTACAGCCCCTACGATTAAACCAACCAGATGACCATCCCAAGAAATGCGGTTTTCTGGGTCAGGCACTAAACCAGCAAGCATGCCACTATACATAATGATAACGACTAAAGCCAATACAATTGACCGATTATTTTGTCGAAAGACACCACTCCAAAAAATAAAAGCAATGAAGCCGTAGACGATACCACTCGCCCCAATATGATAAACAGGACGGGCGAACAACCAAGTCGCAACACCTGTCACCACAAAAATCCACAAAAAACTACGGCTAGCCACTTTCGGGAAAAAGTACAGAATGGAAGCACCCGAAACGAAAAGCGGAATGGAATTATTGAATAAATGGGAAAGGCTACCGTGTACCAAGGGACTCGTAAACATACCATGTAGCCCATCCAAATGCCTCGGATGTACACCAAGATAGGCAGGACTGAACTCAAAAGTGACCTGAGCGAAATAAATCACCCAAAGTATCGCTACCCATAAAGCTGGTGGTAGCAAACTGCTCTTAAATCGTTTTGTTTTCGATTCCATAGGAAATTAAACTCCTCAAGCACTCATTTAGTTGACCTCCTGTTTCATTCCTCACCCAATTCTTCACTTTTCATTATTAATTTCCTAAGGTATCTCCATATACTTATGTACTTGTAGAGAAATCCGCCAAGCGGGGTTCTCTTTGACATAATCGACCATCAAAGGGAGCATCTGTTTTTCCTTACTCCACTCAGGTTGAAGATAGCGTTGGCAAGTTGTAGGGATTTGAGAGATAAAACTCTCCGCCCATTTAAAATCATGCTTGTTATAAACAATCACTTTTAGCTCGTCTGCTTGGGCGGCTACCTCTGGGAGTGGTTCTTTAAATTTTTTTGGTGAAAAACAAATCCAATCCCATTTCCCCGAAAGGGGATAAGCACCAGAAGTCTCTATGTGCGTGCGAATGCCTGCCGACTGCAAGCTTTCCGTCAAGTCGGTCAAATCATACATCAAAGGCTCTCCCCCCGTGATGACCGCAATCTTACAAGGCGTCGCCAAAACTTCATCTACCAAGGCCTGAACGGACATTTTCGGGTGCGCATCGGCATCCCAAGATTCCTTGACATCACACCAAACACAACCGACATCACAGCCGCCCAAACGGATAAAATAAGCTGCTTTTCCTTGATGTAATCCTTCCCCTTGTATCGTATAAAAGTGCTCCATAATGGGGAGCAAAGCTGCTTCACTCTTCATGGTGCAAAAATAGGGAATAATAAGTTATGATTGATGTGTGATGAATGATGGGTGATTTTTTCACCCATCATCCATCATCTATAAAATCTATACCGCTTCGGAGCGATTCATCACATCTGTCTGCTGACGAATGGACTCGTCATGAATTTCTTGTAGATAAGCTTTACAAAATTCTTCAGATAACTCGAAGGAAGTTGCCTGTTCGATACGAGAAGAAAGAACATCGTTCCAGCGTGACATCTGTAGAATCGTTACACCATTATCTTTTTTATACTGCCCAATCTCACGAGCGACCTCCATTCTTTTCCCTAGTAGTTCTAGGATTTCTCTGTCCAATTTATCAATATCACTACGCAGTGCTTCTAAATTGGCAGTGAACATTGGGTTTTCAGAAACAGGCTCTCTAGTCACCAAACGCCCCAACAATTCGCCCAATCCATCAGGGGTTACCTGCTGCTTGGCGTCACTCAAGGCGACATCTGGATTGATGTGAGACTCTATCATCAAGCCGTTGAAAGTCAAATCCAAGGCTTTTTGGGACACTCCTGCCAACATGTGGCGATTGCCACAAATATGACTAGGGTCGTTGATAATTTCTAGACCAGGCACCAAACGCCCCAACTCAATAGGAATATGCCACATCGGCAGATTTCTATATGGTTTTGAGTTCGTTACGGAGAATCCTCTGTGAATCGCCGCCAGTTTATTGATACCTACTTTGCTGAAACGCTCTAATGCGCCGATCCAAAGTGGCAAATCGGGATTGACTGGATTTTTCACCATGACTGGAATATCCACTCCTTTCAAAGCGTCCGCAATTTCTTGAACAGCAAAAGGATTTACGGTCGTTCGAGCTCCAATCCACAAAATGTCGATATGATTGCGCAATGCCTCGTAAACATGGCGCCCATTAGCAACTTCTACTGTCGTCGGCAAACCTGTTTCCTTGCTGGCTCTCTTTATCCACGGTAGTCCTTCGCTACCGACCCCTTCAAAGGAATTGGGTCGAGTTCTGGGTTTCCAGATGCCTGCCCTTAGAATCTGAGCGCCTTTTTCAGCAACTCCCAAACAACTCTGCATCACTTGTTCTTCCGATTCCGCACTACAAGGACCAGAAATAATTACTGGTTTACTTGTATCTATCCCCAAGCCCCAATCTTTCATCTTGATAATCTGCATGGCTATAACTTTTTAATTGATTTTAATAGAGATTTTTTCTTTCTATTTTAAAATAATCTCGAATGAATGTTTTTTAATGGGTTTATAATTGGTATTTGTGGACTCTTCTAGTGTTATACATTCTTTTCCCCTCGGGCATACCGCCCTAGGATTCGGAATGATTTGACCATTGGAGCTAATGCTTTCATGGCTTCTTCAAATAAGTTTAAATCATCAAATTCAATATCTGCATGAATGAAATATTCCCATTCCTTTCCGATTAGAGGCAGTGATTGGATTTTGCTCAAATTCATTTGATAAGAAGCTAAAACAGTCAAAATAGCTGCCAAAGTACCTGCCCTATGACTCAGATGAAAACAAATAGACGCTTTATTGATAGTCGCCTCATCAACTTCTATACTGTTTTTCTCTCCTAAGACCAAAAAGCGTGTAAAATTCCTTTTGTTGTCTTCTACACTGGGTGCTATGATTTCTAAACCGTATAATTCGGCCGCTCTTTTACTGGCCAAAACACCAACATTAGGTTCTTTATTCTGTGCCAGTTCTTTCGCACTCAATGCCGTGTCCCTTGTATTCACACGGTCTATATAAGGATATGCATTGAATAAGGCTCGGCATTGATTAATGGCCATCGGATGAGAACGCACTTCTTTTAGCTGCTCTACCGTTTGTCTTTTCAGAGTCATCAACTGGTGTTCAATCCGAAGGTAAACTTCTCCATAAATGGCATAATCATGTTCTCGCAGCAGTCTGTAATTCGGTAATATCGTACCTGCCACCGAATTCTCAATTGCCATCAGGCCAAAGTCAGCTTTTCCTTCATCCAGTGCCAAAAACAAATCATCGAAAGTACCGCACATCTCTAAGTCAATTGCTTCTCCAAAATGATTTCTAGCCGCAATATCATGAAACGAACCTTCGAATCCTTGGATAGCAATTCGCTTCAAGTCCTTATCTCCCAATTTATACGTTCTTGTTTCGGTCATTATTTCCATTTCCAAAATTTGAAGATTGTTTTCCACTCATTTCCTTAAATGAAGGCAAAAAAAAAGTTCCGAGTATTCACCCGGAACTTTTAAGTATTTCATTTTGCCAAAATAGCATACCTAAGATTCCAGGTGTTGGGAATCAAAACCAAAAAAGTAAAAGAAATAATATTTTGGATTTACTTGGTATGACATTTTAGGACGTCTTTATTTAATTCGTTGTATCAAATGTGGCATTTATTTATGAATAATGCAAACATTTAAGGATTAAGTTTGAAAAATCATTTCCGCCAAGGATACTAAAACGATAGCGTTGATTGATCGGATTACTTTTTATGCTGCGCTAAATATTGTTTGGCCTCAACAGAACCCATTTCTTTGGCACGCTTCCAATCTGCTAAGAAGCCCCGTTCACCAGCCTTATACCTAGCCAAGCCCCTCTTTGCGTACAGATCCGCTTCTTTGACTTTATCACTACCTGTTTCCGTTTTGACTGCCTTATCATATTGTTCCAAAGCATCACCATAACGTTCCAATTCTACAAGACAGTTGCCGTGATGATAATACCCCCATTTACGGTAAGCGATGTTAGGGTTATCATCTGTAAAGAAGCGCTTGTTAAACAATTTGAACTCAAAATCAGCTTTATCAAATTGTTTCAAATTGTAATAACACACCCCTTTCAACCTTCTCGCCTTCCAATAAATCGGCTCTAAAGGGATAGATCGTTTTATGCAGGCATCGAAATCAGAAATGGCTTCTTCATATTTTTCATCAATCAGATTCACGATTGCCCGCCCATAGAAGGAGTGAGGCATCGTGCCATCTATGTTTATACTTTTAGTATAATCCCGTATAGCATCGTGATGTTTGCCCATCACTCTATTGATATATGCCCTCCTCTCATAAGCTTGGGCGTGCTTATCAAACTTGGCAATAGCACCATCGAGAGCGGTCATTGCTTCTTCTTGGCGCCCTTCTTTTTTTGCTAAATCCCTTCCCTTTTTATATTGTAAAACAGCAGACCGTTCACTGGTAGGCTCTATCAACTTGTGCCGCAATATTTTCCCATCTTCCGTCATCCAAAGATTGACATTCCCCGCTACCGCATATTGCGCCAAATAATCAAGGATGCTCAAAGTATTGTTCCACGACTTCATCGTACTCTGAGTAGTCATACGAGGTATCAAGACATAGTGCTCTTCCTCATTGAAAATATCTTCGTACTCTACCAAGACATCATTCTTATGATAGTTCTCAACCCTCCACTGATACATCTTGGAGACTTTATCGAAACTTTTTGGGCTTCCAAATTCTAATCTGCCTTTCAGAATGGTCTTGTAGGTCATTACTGCTGTTTTAATAATGAGTTTAAAAAATCAAAAGGGTTTTCTACTTATCTATAAGGGAATTCCTAGCAGGAAAGTTCAACAAAGTTCGGGTATAAATCTTGATTTTAATAAAAATATTATGCACTTTCGCAGTTTTTTTTTCATTGAACATTAATTGCAAGTTCAATATTTTGGTTTTCAGGGCTTTAAAATTGATTTAAAATATAATTTGATTTTCGTTTAAACCTTTTGGAGACTACTAAGTCTTAAAAACATTCTATTAGAGGATACCAATTGTTTCATATCAAAATCAAATAAAGATGTTGTTCAAAAAAGTTGTTTTAAGTCTAAGCCTTGTATTCTGTTTAGCAATAGTTGCAAATGCTCAAGCCAAGCCAGTTCAAATCCAAAAAAATCAGCAGAAGCGTATCAAACAAGGCGTTAAATCTGGAGAACTCACTGCTAAAGAAGCCTACCAATTAGAAAAGCAGCAAGTCAAAATCCAGAAACAAAAGCGCAGGGCAAAAGCGGATGGTGTGGTGACTAAAAAAGAAAAAGTAAGGTTGAAAAAATCACAAGCGGCTGCAAGCAAGAATATTTACAAAAAGAAACATAATGAAAGAGATAGGAATTA
>JAHDBO010000123.1 GCA_020630355.1 Saprospiraceae bacterium | reverse complement strand
CAACGACACGATTATTCCCTGCACATTTTGATGGGTCAAAAACGGTTGCCCCACACTCAAAAACGGTCGTTCCTTGCGCCGTTCCCACCCAAACATCCCCTTCCAAGTCCACTGCAATCGCATTGACCGTATTGTTTTGAAGCTCGCTGTTGCCCGTATTAATACGACGCACTTGATTGTCTTGATTGTTATCAAAATCATCCCCTTCATTGAAAACGACCACCCCATTTCCACCAGCGGTCGCTATCCACTTATTTCCATCCAAATCAACCGCTACACGAGTGAGTTGATTCGTAGGGATATTGGGGAAAGATTGCCAAGTACCATCATTTTTCAAGACGGAAATCGGGCGATTTGCTCCATGATTGCTTACCCACAGATTATTATCGTCATCGAATGCCAAGCCCCCTACCCTAGGCGGAATATCCCCAGCTTCAATCGTTGAGTTATCTTCATTAAAAACCATAAAACCAGTTCCGTCAAACCGCAGCACACCACCACGAAACGCCGCTATATAGACATCCCCATTCCTAGGGTCGTGTATCACATCAACATGGTCTAAGACATCATTTAGTTCAGGATTTAAAGATTCATTATAAAGCCGCCATTGACCATCAATATTGGACATCGAACCAAAACGATTGAATAGATTATTCCAGGTCCCTGTCACGCTGCCACCCGCCACCCACAGTTCATTATTAAAAACAGACATCCCAAATGCCGTCCCCAAAGCAGGTCCTCCAAAGGTCAGCTTGGCACCACCGTTGGTTAAGTCTTCTAACCTAAATTGATTGAACTCGTCCGCAAACCAGATTCGGTCATATTGGTCTTGTACAGCGCCTACAGGACGGTCTATACAACTAGGTTCAGCTTCTCTTCTTGTTCCATCATCTTGAAAATAATAGACTTTTCCTTTACAATCGGTGCGGCAATAAAACCCAGCAATTAATCGGTCAATTCCAGTTCTCAAATAATTAGGATAGAAACCATTTTCATGGAAAACATATTCAAAATCATTACCATCAAAAAGGTATAAACTATCATTATAATTAAAATATAAACCCTCTTTGTAATTCAGAATATAACGAGCGGTGTAATCGTCTTCCAGGCCTTCATTTTGCCCCCAAAAATCCCAAATTCCAAAATCTAAAATATTAGTTCCTTCTACAGCAATCGAATAGACTCCCTCGTCCGTAGCTGCATAATAGCGATTATCAAATCGAGTGAACCCATTGACTTTAACGTTGGTAAACGTGGTCGATTCTATTAGAAAATCCGTCAAGCGTAATTTAACAATCCCAAATCCGCAAGAAAGGAAAACGGCATCCTCATCAAAGTAGGCATCATAGACATTTTTATCGCCAATAATATCCTGCTCTCTCTTAATGGCATCTATATTGATAATACCGCTAGAAGTGACTAAATCGATATTAGAATTGTTATAAGCTATCAATAAAAGGTCACTTTCCTCATCGTACTTTAAAAATCGGATACCTGTATCACTCAAGCCATTGACCTTATCCAAAAAACCTGTAGAAATCTCAACTTTATCGAGGGTCATCACAGAAAATTCTGTCGCATAATAAATCGTCTCTTCACTTTGGGCAACGGACGTCCCTCGAATGGATGGGAGGTGTGTTTTCCATTGACCAATCGCCAATTGATCTTGGGCCAACAAGGATTGATTGCTTAGCAAAGCAAGAACCAATAGAATATAGATGTATAATTTCATCGTGAAATATTAATGTCTTTTTTGAAGTTCGTTTCCGCCCAAATAGACTTTTCGTCAGCAAGAACGACTAAAGCACTGACAAAGTGTCGGATAAATTTTGGTTTTTAGCTTTGGTATAAATTATGCAAAGAGGAATTGTTACATATCCTGAACGCTAAAATCATACATTTCCTCATAGAGAATCCTATCAAAGTATAATTATACCTTATCTTTGTGCGAATTTTAGCTATTTGAAATAGAAATCAAGCAACTGAACCCTTGCTTGTAAAATATAAAAATACATGTTTAAGTTTTTATCAAAATCAATCGGTAAAATTTTCGGTACCAAGTTTGACAAAGATGTCAAATTATACACACCATATATCGAGCAAGTACATGAGCACTCTGCGAAATTAGAATCCCTAAGCAATGATGCCCTAAGAAATAAAACACTTGAGTTTCGGGCACGTATCAAAGAGCATTTGCAGGGTATCAGTACGGATATAGAATCCCTAAGAAAAGAAGCGAAAGAGACAAAAGATTTTGATAGAAAAGAGGCGCTTTTCAGGGAAATCGACGAATTGAGTAAAGAAAAAGACAAACATCTAGAAGATGTTTTGATGGATATCATGCCTGAAGCATTCGCTGTTGTCAAAGAAACCGCTCGACGTTTCACCAATAATACGCAACTGCGTGTGACTGCGACAGAACACGACAGAAATCTCGCTGCGAAATCCAAGAAAAACTATATCAACATCGATGGCAATGAAGCCGTCTGGAACAACTCGTGGGAAGCTGCCGGTGGTGAAATCACTTGGAATATGGTGCACTATGATGTGCAGTTGATTGGTGGAATGGTGCTACATGACGGCAAGATTGCAGAGATGCAAACAGGGGAAGGTAAAACTTTAGTAGCCACTTTACCAGCTTACTTAAATGGGCTTGCTGGGGAAGGAGTCCATGTCGTCACCGTCAATGATTATCTAGCACGCAGGGACTCCGAGTGGGTTGGGCCCATCTTTGAGTTTTTGTACTTGACAGTGGATTGTATCGACCATTACAAACCACACTCTGAGCAAAGGAGGGAAGCCTATTTATGTGATATTACTTATGGTACAAATAACGAATTTGGTTTCGACTATTTGAGAGATAATATGGTATCCTCACCAGAAGACAAAGTGCAGCGCAAGCACCATTATGCTATGATAGATGAGATTGACTCTATCTTGATTGATGACGCTCGTACGCCTTTGATTATTTCTGGCCCTGTCCCCAAAGGAGACCAACAAGAGTACAAATCCTTAAAGCCTAAAGTAGAGCGTCTGGTACAAGCGCAAAGAAAGCTCATTACTCAAATTTTGGCGGAAGCCAAAAAGCAATTCAAGGAAGGCAACTTAGGCTACGAAGAAGGGCAGGCGGGAATGTTATTGCTCCGTGCGCACAGAGGCCTGCCTAAAAACCGACCTTTAATCAAATTCTTGGGTGAACAAGGGGTGAAAGTGGATATGCAAAAGGCGGAAAACTTCTATATGCAGGAGCAGTCCAAGAATATGCACCTAGTAGACGAGCCTCTGTTGTTTACCATTGATGAGAAGAATAATATAGTCGACCTGACGGAAAAAGGTTCTGAATTTTTAGCAAGGGGAGAAGAAGACAGCAACTTCTTCGTGATGCCAGACATCACAGGAACGGTGATGGAGATTGAGGAAGCTGAAAACCTAACCGCCGAAGAAAAAGTCCAATACAAAAATGAAGCTGTACAAGACTATTCTGAAAAAGCAGGGCGCTTGCACTCTGTACAACAGTTATTAAAAGCATACACCCTATTCGAGCGAGACGACCAGTACGTCGTCATGGATGGTAGCGTGAAAATCGTTGATGAGCAGACAGGTCGTATCATGGACGGACGTCGTTATTCCGACGGTCTGCACCAGGCATTGGAAGCGAAGGAAAATGTCTCTGTCGGGGATTTGACACAGACTTACGCAACTGTAACTTTGCAGAATTACTTCAGAATGCACCATAAGCTTGCTGGGATGACTGGTACGGCGGAGACGGAAGCAGGTGAATTTTGGGAAATCTACAAGTTGGATGTTGTCATTATCCCAACCAACCGACCAATTCAGAGAGATGATAGAGAAGATTTGGTTTATAAAACGGAGCGAGAAAAATTCAACGCCGTTATTGAAGAAATTGTCAAGTTGAGTCAAGCAGGTAGACCTGTTTTGGTGGGTACGACTTCCGTCGAATACTCAGAAAAACTGAGCCGTATATTGAAAATGCGTGGCATCAAGCACAATATCTTGAACGCCAAGCAACACCAAAGAGAAGCAGAGGTAGTAGCAGAAGCTGGTCGCCCAGGCAACGTCACGATTGCCACCAACATGGCAGGTCGTGGTACCGATATTAAAATTTCGGATGAGGTAAAAGCCGCAGGCGGTCTGGCCATTGTAGGTACAGCAAGACACGATTCTAGACGAGTAGACCGACAGCTGCGTGGTCGTGCTGGTCGTCAAGGAGACCCTGGTTCATCGCAATTCTTTGTGTCTCTAGATGACCAACTGATGCGTTTGTTCCGCTCGGAGCGTATTGCTAAGTTGATGGATAGAATGGGATATGAAGAAGGCGAAGTGATACAGCACCCGATGGTCAGCAAATCCATCGAACGGGCACAAAAGAAAATGGAAGAAAACAGTTTTGGTATTCGTAAACGTCTATTGGAATACGATGACGTGATGAATATCCAAAGAGAAGCTATTTACAAAAGACGTGCTAATGCCCTAGAAGGGGAAAGGCTGTCTGTCGACTTGAATACGATGTTTACTGCTTTGACAGAAGACTTGGTATTAGGTCATAAAAACTCTGGAACTTACGAGTCTTTCCGTGAAGATTGTATCCGTACCTTGGGTATCGACCCAGCCATAGACGAAGATACCTTCAACGGGACAAGTGCCAATAAGTTGGTCGGTGAATTCTATGACCAAGTAATGGCAATGTACCAATCCAAAAGCCAACAAATCAAGGATGTTTTATACCCTTATGTAAAGCAAGTACACGAAAACGAAGGACAACGCTATAAGCGAATTGCTGTTCCTTACACAGATGGTAGACAAAACCCGCTTCCAATTGCAGCAGAAATCGAAAAAGCCGTCGAATCAAAAGGGGATAGTATCATCCAAGACATTGAAAAGACCATTGCATTGGCATTGATGGACGATTTTTGGAAAGAGCATCTTCGCTCTATGGATGAGTTGAAAGAATCTGTTCAGTCTGCTTCTTTTGAACAAAAAGACCCGCTTGTCATCTACAAGATGGAGGCATACAATTACTTTGAAAACCTAATGTATCGCATCAATAGGGCTGTTATTTCTTACCTGATGAAGGGTCGATTGGTCATTCAAGAAAATGCGGCACCAAGAGAAGCTAAACGGCAAAAAACTGATTTGAGCAAAGTTTCTACCAATAAATCAGCCGATGCTGCCAGATCAGCAGCTGAAGGCGTAAGTCGAAAAAAGGTTCAGACCTTCAGACGTACTTCTCCCAAAGTAGGCAGAAACGAACCTTGTCCTTGCGGAAGTGGTAAAAAATACAAAAAATGTCATGGCGCATAGTAGTTATGAGTGATGAATGATGGGCGATGAAATCTCGAACCTTTGCTGAGGGTTCGAGATTTTATTTTTTTGGCTAATCTTTTAGTAAATAAGCACTTACACAACAAAGCCATTTTTTAACAAATATTATCGAATGATTCTGTAGCACTACAGTTGTATTTCAGCTATATTGCAGACTGAAAACTGGCAAATCCTCCACATACAAACCTAGTTCACTGAGCAATTCAGACACAACTCCTAAAAACACCAAAACAGAAATTTGCATGGACATAAACACCTATGTGGACCATACCCTACTGAAGGTTAACTGCTCCAAAGAAAACATAGAACAACTTTGCCTAGAGGCAATAGAACACCAATTCGTTGCTGTATGCGTTCCCCCTTATTTCGTACAACAAGCCTACCGCATCCTAAGAGAGTCCCCAGTGAAAATTGCTACTGTTGTTGGCTTTCCGATGGGCTATGCCCCCATTTCTGCCAAGATTGAAGAAATCAAACACGTCTTGAATGAAAAAGCGGACGAAGTGGATGTTGTTATCAATATCGCTGCTGTAAAAAATGGGGACTGGAACGTGGTTGCCAATGAATTGGACAGCATGACCACTGCTGTACACATGAGAGGTAAAATCATCAAAGTTATTTTAGAAACCAGCTTATTGACCGATGAAGAAATCGTAAAACTTTGTGAACTCTGTAATGAAAAAGAAGTCGACTTTGTTAAAACCTCCACGGGAATTAATGGCAAAGCAACTGTTAAAGCCGTTAAACTGATGACAAAAATATTAACTGGGCCAAAAATCAAAGCCTCTGGTGGTATTCGCAGTGCAGAAGATGCCTTAAAATATATTGACTTGGGGGTCTCTAGAATTGGGACTTCTAGCGGTGTTCAGATTGTTTCTTAAAAAAACCTGTTTTTATTATCTAATGTTTCGGGCATCCACTCTTTACGAGTGGAT
>JAHDBO010000122.1 GCA_020630355.1 Saprospiraceae bacterium | reverse complement strand
CATCATCTGACAAACCCAAATCAAAAGGTCTATAAATCAATCCCGTTTCATAAGCTAACCCTTCTTCAAATCCATATAAATCATTGGGCAAAAAGCCTTGCGCATAATCTAAAAAAGAGTTGGCTATCGTTCCAGAAGATATACCATCGTACTCAAATCGCTGATGGAAGTTGTTCAGACGATTCAAGCCAATAGCAAAATTGACCGCCTTCCAGTTGCCACTATCAGAAGGCTTGCTGAATACAATACCTATATTGCCTAGGTGGAAGGCTGTTTTAGACGCAGTACTTGTGCTATTTTCAAAATCAGACGTTACGCTTGTATTGAACAATGCTGGCGTAATCACTAATTCATTACTTCTAAAGGTTGCCAAACCAGCAGGATTGGTGCTCAACACTGAAAAATCTCCTCCAAAAGACCCTAGGACACCTGCCGTACCGACAGACCTTGCCGTGCCTCCGTAGTTAAATGTCGAGTAACGTAGTGCTTCGAAGGCAGATTGTGCATTTCCAGCAAGCACTGCGTGGAATAATAATCCAAGTATTAATATTTTTTTTATCATATTTCCTTTTATTAGACATTATTCTATGTTCGATTTTGACAAAAAGAGTAGGGTATAAAAAGATGATTTTCAATCTAATATCTAAAGACTAATTGCTAAAATCTGATTTTAGAATAAAATCTATTGAATAAAAAAAGGTGGATAAAAGCTACGCTATCATCCACCTCTCTAAATCATTTATTCCTTACTATCTTGGTCTACGAGCCCGTGAAGAACTGCCCTTGCTAAAACTTCTAGAACTACTTCTATTAAAGCTCTTTGAGCTTGAAGAAGAACTTCTTGGTTTGCTGTAAGAGCGCGTGCTTCTTTTTGGAGCAGAAGAACGATTGTATGATTTCGTCGAGCTTTTCGGAGTAGAATATTTTCTAGTTTTCACTCTATCTCTATAACTAGAGTTAGCTGCTTTTCTAGTCACTCTTGTCCCTCTTGCTGCCGACTTCGTTTCGGTTGTTGATTCGCCACGACCTATTTTCGGTGCTGGACGGTTGCCATATACATTTGTATTGGTATTGACTACGGTTGTATTTGCCCTTCTTCTTGGCGTTACTACTGTATTTCCGTTACTCGTTCCTAAATTTGTATTTCTGAACGAACCATTACTTGTTGTTGGATATGGGCAGTAAGGATTGAAAGCAGTAGCTCCGAATCCACCAGCTCCCCAGCCACCAGCCCCAAAGCCATTGCCGTAGAAATTATTAACGGTAGAATAAGAATTCCAACCAAAGTTGTTTCCTCCCCAGCTATTCCAACGATCCCACCTGTTCCAACGGGAATACCTTGGCGCTCCAAAACCAATAAAATAATTATTGACGTAGGTTCTATTATATCCCCATCTATCGTAAACAGTCACGCTAAATGGTGCGAATGGGTCATAAAACCGAGCACTCGTATAAAAGGGACTGTAGAAACCTCCAAAAAAGGTTGGTCTTCTAAAACGACGAATACGAGAAGTATAGTAGTAATCGTACTCTTCGTAGTCTTCGTAAACCTCGTGATCACCATCTACTTCTTCTTCATAATACGTATATTCATCGTAATCATCCGAAGCGGCTACCTCGTAAGAAGCATCGCTATCAGGATTGTAGTACAAATCATCTTGAGCACTAACTGTTCCTACTATGAACACCATCAGTATAAAGAAGATAGAAAAATTTTTATTCAATTTCATTGCTTAAGAATTTATTTGTGTTTTGACTATGCTATTTGAACACAATCTAAAAATACACCTTTTTGACGTCACTTTTAGTTAAAAGGATATTAAAACGGACTTGTAATATATGTTAAATGTGTTAAAACCGTTGTTTGCAACTGTTAACAGAAGCTCGAACATTCTGATTATCACATAAAAACAACAAGAGCCATTCTATTTAAAGAACAGCTCTTGGATATATTCGGTTTAATTTAATCTTTGATTATTGTCCAGATTCCTTGATTAAATCCTCCATGATATGAAGCGTTTCTTCCAGATAAACATCTTTTTTCAAACCCTTGATAAAGGCTTCATTGCGGCCTATTCTGGTCGTATCCGCTGCAATCCAATCTTTATCAGCCATTAGATTCCCAACCCTCAAACCTGGTACATCATTCTTAAACAAATCTTCAAACTTGTCTAATTTTTCATCCAATTCTTCCTGCTCTGTTTTATAGGTTTTCAAATCGAGTGGATGGTCAGAATCCTCTCTTTGTTCTTTGTACAGTTGAGCATTTTCGGTAATCAATTGAAAATCCTTACTTGCCTCTACCCTTGCTTGACTCGCCGCAACTATCTTATCCAAACCCTTTACTTTATAAACATCTTGCCCATATTCAGCTGGCTCAATCTTCGACCATTGCATTGGGTATTTTCTGTCCTTTTCTCCAATTTTAATGTATTGGTAATTATCAGGCAGAATCACATCAGGTTGCACACCTTCCAATTGGGTAGTACCACCATTGACCCGATAAAACTTCTGGATAGTCAACTTCAGCGAACCGAGTGGCTTAACATCTGTCTGACCTCGGACCATTCTATCCAAATCAATGAAACGCTGTACCGTTCCCTTACCAAAAGTAGATTTACTACCCACAATGACCGCTCTCTCGTAATCTTGCAATGCTGCCGCTAAAATTTCCGAGGCAGAAGCACTAAAAGAATTGACCATTACAATCAATGGACCATCATACTGAACGCTTGGGTCTTTGTCTTTTAGCACTGTAGGTTCGTACCCTCGAGCAGCAACCTGAACAATGGGCCCTTCTTCAATAAACAAACCTGACATTTTCACGACATCATTCAAAGAGCCCCCTCCATTATCTCTTAAATCCAGAATGACACCACTGACATTTTCTTTTTTGATTTTCTCAATTTCCTTCTTCACATCAACGTAGCAATTGCCACCGCCTTTTCCTTCAAAATCAGCATAAAAACGTGGTAAATATATGTATCCTACTTTGCCCAATTCTGGATTAGAATTTTCTAACACAGCAGACTTAGCTCTAGAATCTTCCATTATTACCACATCTCTGGTAATCGGGACAACTTGAATACTGCCATCTTCTTTTTTCACTGTTAGGCGAACTTCCGTTCCTTTTTTTCCTCTAATTTTTGAAACAACATCGTCCAAAGTCCAACCTTGTACATCGATAGGTTCTTCCTCGCCCTGCCCTACTTTCAAAATCAGGTCATTCACCTTCAAGTCGCCCTGCTTCCAAGAAGGACTACCAGGAACAATCATTACCACTTTGGTATTATCTCCATCTGTTGACAATCTTGCCCCGATTCCTTCTAGGCGATTGGACATTCCAATATCAAAATTCTCTTTATCTATCGGTGCGAAATAGCCCGTATGCGGGTCATGAATACTTGTCAAAGCGTTCAAGTAGGTACTAAGATGATCTTTTCGTTTCAGCTTGGACAAGCGTTTGAAGTAACCGTCATAGATTTTCTTAACGGATTCTCTAGCGTCTTTTTCCAGTTCTGCAAATGATTTCATCCCTTCGGCAACTGGTGTTTTAGTCTGCTCCTGCAACTTTTCTTCAATACGGGTTAAGATTTCATACTTAATCGCTTTGCGCCAATGTTCTTTTTGTTCAGCAGTACCTTTTGGATAGCCTTTTTTCTCTCCGTCCGTTTCCACAAATTCTTTCTTATCAAAATCGAACGTTCCTGCAATAGCAGACTCATAATAACCTTTCGCTCTAGCTATGCCTGCATCGTACAAAAACAAGGACAAATCAAAAAATTCGTAAGTACCGCTGTCCGCTTGGTTATCTAGTTTGTCTCTATATTGAGAGAGTTGATCCACATCAGCTTGAGTCAAGAAACGGCGTCCATAATCCAAGCGATTTAGATATTGGTCAAATGCTTTCTCTGAAAAATCATCGTTGAGTTTCTTTGGTTTATAGTGTAGGTAGTTTAAACCTTCCATTAGGCTTTTAATCAATACCGATTCTTTTTCTGAACTATCCACTGAGAAGTAAGGACCATTGAACGCAACCGCTAATACTCCTGTAAACGCTGCTAACAAGAATGGAATCTTGAATTTCATATAAATCTATTTTTTAACCCATCTAAAATGTAGGAAATGGATTCGTTTTGTTATTATCGAATTGAGGTCATCGACATTATTATATACTTCAAATTACGGAAATAGTTCTGCCAAATTTCAGGCACTATCCATTTTAACAAAAAAATAACTGCATCTTAGCCAGTCGTTACACAATTATTCGTATAACCTTCTATCGTTTATTTTTCGGCTCAAAAGATCTGCATCTCCTCCTTTTTCAAGTGCTTTTTGCCAATAGACAATGGCATTATCTTTTTCGTCCAACCGAAATAAAACGTCACCATACCGCTCTAACACATTTGGTTTGTTATCCCCTCCGCTTTTCAAGGCTCTAGACAACCAGTCTTTTGCACTTTTGTAATCTTTCATCTTATACAAAACAAAGCCATAGGTATCTTGTAGATAATAGACATTGGGTTTGAGTTCATTGGCAAGGCTAGACATATTTTTTGCCTTATCCAATTGCTCCCCTCTTTCTGCTAAAGATGTACTATAGTTATTTAAAACAATGTATGATTGTGGATTCAGCTTTAAGGCTTTTTCAAAGGAACTATTAGACTTTTCGTTTTTACCTGCTTTAAAATAAGCTATCCCTAGGCGGTTGAGAATGTCAAATCGTAGGTTTTTATTGCGTCCCGACATCATGAGTGCCTGTTCAAGTGCATCAATAGCAGATGTATATTGCTTCAATTCAATCCCGGCAATCCCATTCATGTAATAGGCTCTTGATTTATTAGGAAACAAATCCATGGCTTCCGCTGATACTTTTGCTAGTGCATCAAAGCGCCCTAATTCTGCATTGATATACATCATCTGCTCCCATACTACAAATACATTCGGGTTAATGGTTTTTGTTTTGTCGTACTCTGCCAAAGCAGCCTTATTGTCTTTCTTGACATAATACAACAAATCAGCGTAGATGGAATGTGCTTTCGCTTCTTCTGGATGAACTTCCGATAGAATCTTTCCTAGATCTATTACCGCATCAACAATACCTGCTTGTTGCCGCTCAGCCTCTGGCATTTTAATGTAGGGAAATAAGTTCTTGACCTTTACATCTATGTTTACATCTGACTTTTGGAAAACAGGTCTGATAGCATTCAAGTAACGAGCGTGATTGCCTCTTTCTTTAAAATCATCTGCTAGGGCAAGATTCGCTCTAGCGTCGGAGTCGTCTATATCAAGTATATCTAAATAGACATCTTTTGCCTTATTCTTCTCACCTGTTTTATAGTAAAAATCTGCTAGGAGGTGACGATATTCTATTTGAGCAGGAAACATCTCTACCAATTTATCCAACTCTTCAGCCGCCTTCTTCGTTTTCCCCATCCCTAAGTACATCTTATGTTTTTGTTGAAATAAAATTTCAGATGTACCGAATTTTTTCTCGATTGTGGTATATACCTTGACCGCCTGTTCTGGCTTTTGACCGCTGATGAGATATTCCGCCATTTGATAATAATGCGACTTCTCGTTTGGTTCTTTTTTGATTAAATCTTTGAACACCTCCGCTGCATCAAGTGGGCGGTTGGCGTTTTTAAGTATACTGGCATAGACAATCTTATACCAATTGTTTTCAGGTGCCAAGTCCACCGCTTTTTTTCCCATTTGCATCGCCTTGTCTGATTTTTCGAAGACATCATACAAACGGGCCAATTCATAAGCAGCGGCGTGGTTTTCGGGGTCTTTTTTAAGTACTTCCTTGAACAAAAAGGCAGCGTCTTCATAATTTTCCAAGGTCTTTTCCTTAGTGGCATCAATAAAGATTTTCTGACCCTGGATTTCTGACTCCGATATTTGTTTCCCTACTTGCGCCCAAGCAGGCCAACTGTTCAGGGACATGAATACAAGAAGGCCGAAACACCTTAAACGGATATATTGATTAGAAAAATTCATATTAGATTCTATAGTAAACAACTAAGTTCGTACTTTTCGAGTACAAAATCAAAGTGAATCGCCCCTGCATTATATGGAATATGCAGTCGACAATCAAATAACGCAAGTTCGTGCAGGCTAGTTGCGTCCATTAAGAAAGTATTAGGGATTACTCTGTACCTGTACTTCCAAACCCGCCTTTTCCACGTACGGTATCAGATAACTCTTCTACCACTTCCCAGGTGATTTGCGCATAAGATGCGATTACCATTTGAGCCACACGTTCAGAAGGTTCGATGATTTGACTTTCATTGGATA
>JAHDBO010000121.1 GCA_020630355.1 Saprospiraceae bacterium | reverse complement strand
CACCTTGTTCGTAAGTCATCCCTATCGCACCATTGAAAGTGGGGTAAGTATCTCCGTAGGAAGGATAGAAGAGGTCAAAAATCTCTTTGGTATAGTAGAGCCAATTTTCCTTGTCAAAATACTTGGCATTGGTCTTACCAATAGCTACTTGGAAATCGCCTTGAAAATCGGTGATATACTTGTGGTATGGTTTGGCGGCCGGTGCAAAATAATAAGGAGAGTTGAAGCCCATTTCATGGAAATCGACATGTACGTGCGGCATCCATTCTTGATATACTTTTAGGCGTTGCTTGGATTCTGTTTGCGTCAACCAAGCCCAGTCTCTATTCAAGTCAAATAGATAGTGATTGGTTCTTCCGCCAGGCCAAGGCTCGTTGTGCTCCCTAGAGATGGCGTTGGTGTTAGGGGTTTTGTTGCGTGCCTGTTTGTACCAATTGACATAGCGATTATAGCCATCGGGATTGATGCACGGGTCTAGGATGATGATGGCATCCTCTAGCCACGTTTGAGTGTTTTTGTTCTTGGTATTGACCAATTCATACAATACCTGTGGCGCAGCATTGGTGCCTGCCGATTCATTGCCATGGACATTGTAACTCAACCAAATAATCGGTGGGGCATCTTTGCTGTTGACCGTTCCGTCTAGCAGCCCAATCCGTTTTAGATTGTCTTTTCTAATATCATCAAGGCGTGCCATGTTTTTCTTAGAAGCGACTACGCCATAGATTAACGCTCTGCCCTCGTTCGTTTTGCCGTAAGGCATCAGCTTAAATAAATCGCTATTTTGAGCAACATGTTCGTAATAAGCGACCACCTTATGATGGAAGTGAAATTCCTCGCCCATTTCATAGCCAAAAAACTGTTTCGGGTTTTGTAGCTGAGCGGTCGCTAGAAAAGAATAAAAGAGGATAAAAGGAATCAGAAATAAACTTTGGCGCATTTTATTTGTTTTAAATTACATACAAACATCCTTAAAGGAAATGTATAACGTAAAAATAGTAAAGCCTTTGAAGTATTTAGATGTTCGATTCTATTTTTGGTTAATGGATGTTTGGTAGTGGACAAATAAATCGGGTATCAATCTCTGATTATTGTCTTAGAGATTGCATCAAGGTGTTTTTAGGAAACAAACAATATCACTTTGGTGATGTTAGATAAATAAAGTTTGGGTTTCTAGTACAAGAATCCTAACTTTGTACTTTAGATTTTTCATGTTTTTTGGTTTTTTGGGGTTAACACAGCACATGTTCCGTTTACGGGCATGTGCTCTTTTTTTGGATTAAAACGTACTTTTGCATTTCATTTAAAATACCAATAGAAAATGGGTCGTAGGCGCAAAGCACATATCGTAGAAGAGGTTTCAATTGTGGATGTGGTCGAAAAAGGCAAGGCAGTTGGAAAAACGGCAGACGGCAAAGTCTATTTTGTGGATGGGGGTGTGCCCGGAGATGTTGTTGATGTATTGGTGACCAAGAAGAAGAAGTCTTATTATGTTGGTCGTGCGATTCATTTCCGTGAATACTCCAAGGATAGGGTAGAGGCTTTTTGTACGCATTTTGGCGCTTGTGGCGGCTGCAAGTGGCAGCATATTGCCTATGAGGCGCAGCTTCGGCACAAACAAAGTATTGTAGAGAACGCATTGGTACGTATAGGGAAGGTAGCGCCCGAAACGATATACCCGATTCTAGGAGCGCCCGAAACCACTTTCTATAGAAATAAATTAGAATTTTCTGCATCCAATAAGCGTTGGTTGAGCAAAGAAGAACTCAGTGATGAGTCTATCAGCAATGGTCAAGATGTCCTAGGGTTTCATGCACCTGGCACTTATGATAAAGTGGTAGATGTGGAAAAATGCTTTTTACAAGCAGAGCCTTCCAATACGATTCGCAATAAGGTCCGCGCATTGCTCAAAGCCAAAGAATTGCCTTTCTACGATATAAAAGCCAAAGAAGGGTTTTTGCGCAATTTCATGGTACGCTTGACGAGTATCGGCGAGCTGATGTTGGTTTTTTCTTTTGGTAAAAAAGACGATGCTTTAATCAAAGATTTCCTAGAAGAAATTCGCACGACTTTTCCTGAAGTGACTTCGCTGCATTATTGTATCAATACCAAAATGAACGATACCATTTTGGATCTAGATATTATCACCTATCACGGCAAAGGATATGTAGAAGAAAAACTGGGGGATATACGCTATAAAATCGGGCCGAAGTCCTTCTTCCAAACGAACTCCAGTCAAGGGAAAAACCTCTACGATGTAGTGGTTGATTTTGCGGCTTTGAATGGCACGGAGAATGTATATGATTTATATACGGGTACGGGGAGCATTGCTTTGTACCTTGCCAACCATTGTAGGCAAGTCGTCGGGATAGAGGAAATTGCCGATGCCATCAAAGATGCCAATTTCAATGCGTCGATGAATGGGATTGACAATGCGGTCTTTTATGCAGGCGATGTAAAAGATGTTTTAGGAGAAGGCTTCCGCCAAAAACACGGGAAGCCCGACCTCGTGATTACCGACCCGCCCCGTGCTGGTATGCATCCTAAAGCTATCGAGCTACTCTTGGCACTAGAAGCGCCTCGTATTGTTTATGTGAGCTGCAAACCTTCTACCCAAGCACGGGATATTGAACTGCTTAGTGACAAATACAAAGTGACTAAAGTACAGCCAGTCGATATGTTTCCACACACATTCCATATTGAAAATGTCGCTTTACTAGAGCTAAAGTAGGTAAACAAAAAATAGTTTATTTGCCTTAAAGGTGCTTTTCTCGTATTTTTATAAAACAATTTATGTTTAAAATACTTTTCAAGAAACGTTTTGACATGGTTTAAATAAAAATATGTTGATGTTTTCCACATTTTATGTTGAAATGTGGAAAACTATGTTTAAAACATAATCAATATCCACAATCAGCGAAAACGGGGTATAAATCAGAGAATCAAACCTTGTTTTATGCTTATTGTCCGATAAGATAGGAGCGAGTTTCACTATTTTGGGTACACGATTTTTGTAAAATAATCTGAAAATTGGTTTGGAAAAGCTTTGGCTTTTTCTAGGAGACACATTTATGAACAATGGGCTTCGGAGTTATTCACAATGTGGAATAGACGTTTCGGTCTAGGCACATTTTAATAGCTATGATTTTAGCCTTATTTTTACCATGCAGTTAGCAACTTGTATGATTTCACCCACAAGGATGAATTGTTAAACTGCAAAAACACTGAACCACTCAAACTGAAAACATGGCAGAGGAGAAATCGAAGAAATTGATGGGATATCGCAAAAATAAAAAGCCGAGAGAAGAAGACTTGTCGAATTATGTTTTTGGGAAAGTACAGCCACAGGCACGCCCTTTGGAAGAAGCGGTGCTAGGTGCCTTGATGTTGGATAAGGATGCTCTACCAATTATTATAGACATTCTTAATAAAGAGAGTTTTTACTCAGACGCCCATCAGGTGATTTATGCCGCTATGCTGCGCCTGTTTGAGAAAACACAACCAGTTGATTTGTTGACGGTGACCGAGGAATTGAAGAAGATGGGAGAGCTGGAGAAAGCTGGTGGCCCTTACTACTTAGTAGAGCTGACCAACAAAGTTGCCTCCGCTGCCAACATAGAATACCACGCCCGTATCATTGCCCAGAAGCACATTCAAAGAGATTTGATTTCTGTTTCCACCAAAATCATTAAAGATGCTTATGAGGACACAACGGATGTCTTCAAACTACTGGATGAGGCGGAACAAGGCTTGTTCTCCATCACACAGAAGAACCTAAGCCGAGGCTACGAGAGTATGGGGGCTTTGTTGAGTAAGGCACAAAAGCAATTAGAGGAACTTTCAAAAAAACAAGATGGTCTGACGGGGATTCCTTCGGGTTTCACGGAGTTGGATAGGTATACTTCAGGGTGGCAATCGTCGGATTTGATTATCCTAGCGGCTCGTCCTGGTATGGGTAAGACGGCGTTCACGCTGGCTTTGGCTAGGAATGCGGCATTGGATTATGAGCGACCAGTAGCGATTTTCTCTTTGGAGATGTCCAAGTTGCAATTGGTACAACGTTTGATTTCTTTGGAAGCGGAGATTTCTGGTTCTAAGTTGCGGAACGGTCAGTTGGAAGAATATGAGTGGCAGCAGTTGAACACGGCAATTGAGAAGATGAGTGATGTACCGATTTTTATAGATGATACGCCTGGTTTGAACGTATTTGAATTGAGGGCAAAATGCCGTCGGTTGAAAATGCAACACGATATTCAGTTTATTGTGATTGATTATTTGCAATTGATGAGTGGTAGCGGTGAGACGAATAGAGGGGGTAATCGAGAGCAGGAGATTAGTTCGATTTCTCGTGCTTTGAAAGGATTGGCGAAAGAGCTAGATGTGCCAATTATCGCGCTGTCGCAGTTGAGTCGTGCGGTGGAGACAAGGGGAGGAGCGAAGCGACCACAATTGTCAGATTTGAGGGAATCGGGCGCAATCGAGCAGGATGCGGATATTGTATCGTTTATTTATCGCCCCGAATATTATCAGATTTTGGAAGATGAGGAAGGCAACTCTTTGAAAGGCGTTGGTGAGATTATCATAGCCAAGCACCGTAACGGTGCTCTGGGTACGGTCAAGTTGCGGTTTGTAGATCAGTTTGCGAAATTCACCAACATGGACGACCCTGCTTTTGGCGATATTTTTGGCGATGCGGGTACTTCTGCAAATGCTAGCTTACCGCCAGCTTCTAATATCATCACACGCTCTTCCAAAATGAATGATGAGCTGAATGATATTCCATTTTAATGAAAATGAAAATTGAAATGAAAATGAAAATTGAAATGAAAACGGCTTTGTTTCGTTTCAGGTAATCGGTTATTATTTATCGAGAGTATATAACAACATTTCGTCCCTTCTTGACCATGGTACAAGGAGGGATTTGTTTTTATAATACCCCTTCATCTGCAAAACTGTAATACCCTCTCTCGGAAATAATCAAGTGGTCAAGGACATTGATGTCCAAGGTTAGACCTGCCTTTTTTAGTTTTTTGGTAATATTGATATCTGCTTGACTCGGCTTCAAATTGCCAGAAGGGTGATTGTGGAATAATATGATGCCCGAGGCGAGTTGTTCCAGCGCTTTCTTGAAAATTATCTTGGCATCGACGACTGTCCCAGCTACTCCGCCCAAGCTGATTTGTTCTCTATGAATGACTTTGTTGGCTCGGTTGAGATAGGCGACCCAGAACTCTTCGTGCGGCAAATCTGCTAGTATAGCTGCCATAACTTGATGGGCATCATGACTACTTTTAATTTGTGGTTTTTCTAGAATATCCGCATTTTGCCTGCGGCGTCCTAGTTCTAAGGCGGCACAGATCGTGATGGCTTTTGCTTCTCCTATCCCTTTGAATTTCATCAGTTCTACCAAAGAAGTTTTACCCAATTCGTTCAGGTTGTTTTTGGTAGATTGTAGAATCCGTTTGGATAAATCGACGGCAGATTCTTCTCTAGAACCAGAACCAATCAGGATAGCCACTAACTCGGCATTGGTAAGGGATTGTCTGCCTTTTTGTAGCAATTTCTCTCTAGGGCGGTCTTCTTCTGCCCATGACTTGATAGAGAGTTTGTTTTCTGTATATAGGGTCATATTTTATGGGGATTAAATACAAATGCCGAGTACTTTTACTCGGCATTTGCGAATTGAAAACTAACTAAAACCTAATATTCGTTTTTTGGGGTTAATTACATGTGTCAACGCAATCCTTGTTTTTACATGTCTACATATATAAGAGTGCAACTTGAATAGGATTCCATAAAATTTTTTGATTTTTTTTAAAAAAGCTTTAAAAAGAAAAATAACACACCAAATACTGATGCTTTGGGCATCATTCCAGTAAAATAAAGAGGTAAATGAGAAAGATATTGGTCTGGTGTTCTATTCTATTGTTGTTAGAAAGTTGTGTTTGTGCTTTAGGAGTCAGTCCTGAGCATAGTTTATATGTTGAATCGAAATCCGGTGAATCTGATTATACGTTTCAAATTAATAGAGGAACATCTTGGTTTAAGGATGATGAACGGATATTTGAATTACATATAGAATCAGTCAACCAGGGAGCTAACTATGCTTTAGGACTTTTTAAGATTAGGGAAGTTGTTGCAGATGATTCGTTGCGAATTGACGTTTATAAAAATCAAACCCTTCGGGCAAGGTATTCGGTCAATCAAATACTAGAAATGGAATTTCGTTATTTAGGGGATTCAAGAAAGGTCTATATGTTAGAAGCGTTGTAAAAAAACATGAGTCATCCCGAATTTTGGT
>JAHDBO010000120.1 GCA_020630355.1 Saprospiraceae bacterium | reverse complement strand
CACCAGATAAAATGTTCTCAAAATTAATTGTTGAGACCTCTAAAAACGTCAAATTTGTGGGGAAGACAGCCGTAAGGGCGTTTGAGTTTTCAAAAGGTAAAGCGATTCTAGAAGAAGACCTTTGCGTTGAAGATGTGACAGGGGCATGCGCTGACAAATACTTTGTCACTAATCCTGAGGTCGGTGCTACTTCTGGAGGCTTGAAATCACGTTTTGCTTATGAAAAAACTTTCCATGTTGGAAGTGAAGACGAATACGCACCTATCAAAGTAGAAAACACTTCAGGTTCTGACGAAATTATCAGTGTAAGAACCTTGAAAGCTACTTATGAAGATGGAAACGCTGGTGCTGAAATGACAACTGCTATGGGGACGAGCTGGGAAGTGAAAGGCTTGAGCAAACAGGCTCAAATCAACGTTTCTGTGGCGACTACCGGTGTTTCAAAAGGAACGGATTTTCAAGAAGATAGAAACTTCTTGTCCCGCTACATCGGGGTTATGGAAAATGAAGTTGGTGGCTTCAAGTCTGAGTCTAAGTGGGATTACACAGGCTATGAAGGTTGTGGTACCACGACTGATGAGCAGGCTGAAATCGCTGCTTGTAATGAAGATTCAGATCCGTCATCTACAGAAAATTATATCGCTAAGTCCCGCTCTTTTGAAGCTGTTGAAATGTCTGATACAGAATTGTTCTCCATTCAAAGATGTAAGCCTAACTGCGCAACCGTCAGTTACTTCGAAGGTGGGAAAGGATATGTTGTTTGTTTTGAAAGCAATGATGGAATCAACATTGAAGGTGGTGAGTCTAGTGAAATACTAGTTAATGGTAAGATGGAAAAATACACTCGTGTCCAAGATGAAATAACAAACAACGTTGCCAATATTAACTGTATAGTTATGGAGCAAGCTCCAATTTATAACGAACTCAATATTCTAGGTTGTACAACTCCTGTGTTTGTCGCTTCGCTGCCAGTGGAATTGACTTACTTCAAAGGGGCAGAAGATAACTGCAAGGTCGTCCTAACTTGGGAGACTGCTTCTGAAAAGAATAATGATTATTTTGAAGTACAAAGAAGCGTGGATGGTCGTTCTTATGAACCTATCGGATTGGTAGATGGTGCGGGTACTATCGCTGATATTCAGACATACCGCTTCATTGATAAAGACCCATTGGCATTCGCTTATTACAGATTGAGACAAGTTGATTTTGATGGTACTGAGGATTATTCTTCCGTTATCAGAATGGTGTCTTCCTGCTTTGACAAAACAATGGTCACCTCTGTTTATCCTAATCCAACGGATAAAGAATGGGTTAATCTAGAATTGGCTTCTAGTGGATTCGGTGACGTTAAAGTGACTATCTCTGATTTATTGGGTAGACAACTTCAGGTTAGAAATTATGCTGTGACAGATGGTATTAATAATGTGAGATTGGACATCTCGACAATGCCAGCAGGTACGTATGTTATTCATGTTTATGAAGGTTTGTACCCAATTAGCAGCCCTCTAAAACTAGTTAAAACGAGACAACAATAGCATGATATGTAATCAATTTTAGGTTAGTGAAGAGTTCTCGATATGTTCGAGGGCTCTTTTTTTTTAAAAAAACGCTCTTTTCGGGAATTTTTTTCGGAACACTGTAGTTGAATAGGTTACGAAAACAGAACTCAATTGTCTGACCAACTAAAATGCTATCTTTATGACCTGTATGGAACAAGACATCAACAAGGCGATTTATGACAAAATCTTTGAAGAGGAATTAATGCCTCTTATTGATGCAGCGTATAATTTCGCGTACCACCTCACTTATAATGAGGCAGATGCTAACGACTTGGTCCAAGAGGCTTATCTGAAGGCATATCGATTTATAGACAAGTATGAGAGTGGTACCAATGCAAAGGCATGGCTGTTCAAAATATTGAAGAATGCCTTCATCAACGGATACCGTAAAAAATCGAAGCAACCCAAGAAAGTTGACTACGAGGAAATTATTAATTATCACGATGAGGAAGACACGAACTTCAGTAGCTATGTCGACCTTCGTGAGGAGATGTTTCAAGGCTTGATGGGTGATGAAATGACCATCGCTATCAATAACTTGGCGGTAGATTTCCGAACAGTCATCCTTTTGTGCGACGTAGAGGGCTTTACCTATGAGGAAATTTCTAAAATTATAGACATTCCCATTGGTACGGTACGGTCAAGATTGCACCGAGCGAGAAATATGCTCAAAGAACAGTTGAGAGCGTATGCAAAATCGCTAGGTTACAAGGAAAAACGATAAAAACGGGGAGCAACAGGATTGTATTTATACAATAATCTGTTGCTCTTTTGTGATTATATAGCTTAGATTAAGTAAATAGGGATGAATGTTTTGTAAAAGACAATCATTCCACTATAAAAATCTTTTAAAATACTCTAAGTAGAATTAAAAAAGTAACAATGAAAACGAGCATTCAACTTAAAGAAGTGCATCCGATTTTCTGGAGAAGAATAAGCGAGCAACCCACCGTGGATGTAGAGTGCTTTACTTCGACCGTTACTCTATTGGATTCGAGAGGAGTTAAAATATTTTAGGTATGGCAAATACAGGCACTAACAACGGGAGTTTTTACAGAAAAGTCAGTTTGTACTTAGATGGCGAAATGACAAAAGAGGCAGAGAGAGCATTTTTAGTAGAAATGAAAACCAACCCAACCTACTTGGAAATACTAAGTAAAGAGAAGAATTTCCGAGAGCTTATCAAAAATCGCCTGCAACGCAAATCCGTATCCCCAGCCCTCGTCCAATCCATCAAGGACAAAATTAGAGTTTCCCGATAGGGTTTCAGTAGATTGTACTTAGTATTTTGACTAAATTACCCTTATCTTCTTTCTAGATAAGATTAATTGCTACTTTACTAAATACAAACTACTAATATCTAATCTCCATGCGTCCAATGTTTACAGCAGAATGGCGCAACCTTATTCTGCTCACCTATGTCGTTGATTCGAGTTTCCTAGAGGAGTATTTGCCAAAAGGACTAGAACTCGATACTTTCAAGGGACGTACTTTTGTAAGTTTTGTAGCATTTGAGTTTAAAAGTGCTACAATGAGGGGTTTCCCCATTCCATTCTATAGAGACTTTCCTGTGGTCAATCTTCGATTTTATGTCCGTCGCCCTCTAGCAACAGGCGGATACGAGCGTGGGGTCGTTTTCTTAAAGGAATTAGTTCCCAAAAAAACGATAGCATGGATGGCCAATCGCTTATACAACGAAAAATATGTGACGACTCCAATGTCTTGCTCTTCAGAGTCGGAACATGGTCAATTGGTAATAGAACATCAGCTAGAATGGGAGCGACAGGATTATCGTTGGCGATTCAGGGTGAATCCTATTTCGTCCATGCCGGCAGAAGGAACTTCTTTTGATTTTTTCAAAGAGCATCACTGGGGGTTCGGAAGAAATAAACGAGGAGAACTAATTCGGTATCGAGTCGAACACGAACCATGGAAAGTATTCAATATCGAGGAGCGTTTTTATTTACATCTAGATTTTGCACATCTCTTTGGAGATGAATGGGCTTTCCTCAACACTCAAATCCCCTTCAATATCATGGTGGCAGAAGGTTCTCCTGTGAAAGTCTATCCTGCACAGCGCATTTGAATGGGGTAAGAAGTATTATATTTGAACAACTTCAAAGAATAATAACAGACTCATGTCGAAGAAAAAACAACAAAAAACCTCTTCTAAACTAAAGGTAAACTTTGAAACAAAATCAGTAGGCAATGCCACGGGGTTTTGGGCGAATCAGCGATTGCACTTATTGCTTTTATTCGGCTTAGCTTGTTTACTTTATATTAATACGCTGACGCATGATTATACACTGGATGATGCCATTGTGATTTATGACAATGAATTCACAACTAAAGGGTTTGCAGGAATCAGTGATTTATTTAAACACGATACTTTTCGAGGCTTTTTTAAAGAAGAAGGAAAATCAAATTTGGTAGCTGGAGGACGTTATCGACCCCTGACACCTGCTATGTTTGCAATGGAGTGGGGTGTTTTTGGGAGAAGCCCATTTGTCGGACATCTCATAAACTTGCTCCTATATGGAGCGACAGGCATCTTGATCTACCTGCTTTTTATAAAACTACTATCCAATCACAAACCACAATTCGCTGTTTTTGCCGCCTTTTTTACTGCTGCAATTTTCTTGGCACATCCAGTACACACAGAAGCGGTTGCCAATATCAAAGGACGGGATGAAATCATGACCTTGCTTTTAAGTTTAGGGGCGCTATACCTCGCTTGGCGAGCGATGGAAGCACAGAAAAAAGGCTTATTTCTAGGAGCTGCTATCTTGTTTTTTTTAGGTCTTTTATCGAAAGAGAACGCAATTACCTTCCTTGCGGTGATTCCATTGACCTTCTTCGTTTTCACTAAAAATAAATTTACTTCATGGGGGCGATTGATGCTACCAATGCTAGGGGCAAGCTTCCTTTTTTTAGGAATTAGAACAGCAGTCCTAGGGAGTTTTGATGTAGGTGATGCGCCTATAGAATTGATGAATAATCCCTTTGTTAAAATTTCAGGTGGTCAGTATGTACCTGTTCCTTTCGGAGAGAAGATGGCAACGATTTTTTATACGCTAGGAGAGTATCTGCGCCTGTTGGTAATACCGCATCCACTGACCCATGATTATTATCCCCGACATATCGAATTGATGTCCTGGGGCAATTGGAAAGTGCTTTTATCCTTGGTGCTGCACTTTGGTATGGGGATTTGGGCAGTATTGAATATTGCCAAAAAAGATTTAATTGCCTACGGTATCTTATTTTACCTCTTGACACTCTCCATTGTTTCTAATATCGTATTTCCCGTAGGCACGAATATGTCTGAGCGATTTATTTATATGCCTTCTTTGGGTTTTTGTTTTGTTCTGTCTGTGCTGGCTTATCGTTTGGGCGAAAGCCAAAAAAACAAACAAATAGGAATAGTCATATTAGGAGTGATGATATTGCTATTTAGCACGAAAACTTTTTTTAGAAATGCGGCTTGGAAAGATAATTATACCTTATTTACAACGGATGTAAAAGTGTCTAAAAACTCTGCTAAACTGTTGAACGCTACAGGGGGCGAGCTACTAGCGCAAGCGGCAAAACCAGAAAATGAATCCCGCAAAGACGCTATGGCAACGGAAGCAAAAGGATACCTGAACCAAGCATTGGAAATCCATCCCAATTATAAAAATGCCCATCTTTTATTAGGGAATGCCCATTTTTATTTAAAGGATTACGCAAATGCAGAAGCCAGCTATAATCAAGCACTTGCTCTTGACCCCAATTTTGTTGATGCTATCAGTAATAAAGCATCTGTACACGAAGAATTAGGAAAAAAATATGGAAGTCAAGGAGATCACAATCGTGCGATTCGATACTTTGAGCAAGTAATCAAAGTTGATCCTGGCAATGCAAAAGTATTATTTTTCCTAGGCTCTTCTTTACGAGTTGTTGGACAAGCACAAGCAGCAATTACTCGATTTGAAGCAGCACTAGCAAATGCAGCTACTAGAGAAAATGATGCTCGTATTTATAATGAAATCGCCCTCGCTTATAAAGCGTTAGGGGATGAAGCGAAAGCACAAGCATATCTATTAAAAGCCTCTCGATAGTTTCATTAAAAAGGTTTTGCAACCAGTACTCATTGCAATAATTATCGAGTAAAAATAGGCTTCATCTTTATGTGAGATGAAGCCTATTGCTTAGAGAGATGTACCATGAATTTTTACAAGGATTAACCCGATGGCAAAAGTACTCTGTCGATAATATGTACTACTCCATTTGAGGCACGTACATTGGCTTTTTGTACAATGGCATCATTGATTTTCACAATGCTTGAGTTGGTAGCTATATTCACTTTCCCACCCGCTACTGTTTTTACACGTTGTCCATTCCTCAAATCAGTGGATTCAATACGGCCTGGCACAACATGATAAGTTAATACTTTGATTAGATCACCTTTGTTTTCAGGTTTCAATAGATTCTCTACTGTTCCTTCTGGTAGTGCAGCGAAAGCGGCATCATTGGGGGCAAAAACCGTAAATGGCCCGTCGCTCTGCAATGTTTCCACCAAATCGGCAGCACTAACCGCAGCAACCAAAGTTTTGAGCGTTTTGGAACCACTCGCCAGACTGACAATATCTGATGCTTTCTTGTGCTTTTTATTATAGCTCGTTTTCCAGCTTTTTGAATTGTTATGGCATTGTGCTGTAGCACTAAAAGCGATTAAGGATAGACCAATCATTAAAATGCTTGTCTTCATCATTTTTACAATGTTCATGATACTAGATTTAAATTTTTAAAAAA
>JAHDBO010000119.1 GCA_020630355.1 Saprospiraceae bacterium | reverse complement strand
ACCAGCGTATCGTGCCGCCTGAACAGCCAGTGGCCGTCAAGGTCGCCGATTGTCCGCTACAAACATCATCCCCTGTCAGTGTAGGTGGATTCGCTGTGTTTATATTTACATTAAAACAATCGTTTTGGTCAGAAGGACAGCCATTTGATGCTGTGACACACACATTTCCACCTGAGGTTCCCCAATCAACAATAATCGAATTACTTCCTTGCCCTGAGACAATTGTCGCTCCAGATGGAACCGTCCATGTAAAGGTTACGCCTGCTTGACTAGCTACAGAATAACTCGTACCCGTCTCATTGGAACAAGGAGCATTATCTCCAGATATAGTAACGGGATTCGGTTGGGTACAATTTACACCATAATAGTCCAAACAGCCAAAGTCATAATTACACAAATCATCTACAGTTGTGGTTATACAAGCAATATAGTTACCATTAGCTGTTAGACCTGTCCATTCAGGATTGAAAGAGGAAGAATTTCCTGCATTTGGTGTTGTAGGAGAAATACTCGTTCCATTACAATCTCCCGTTGCATACAATTCTACAGTTCGGCTATTTCCTATATCTGCTAAGCAAGATCCTACATTGGTACCTTGAAAACGTTGAAGCAGGCCTAAATTACCATTTGCATCTGCTTGTACTGCATAACAATTGGTAAAAGTGACTCCTCCGTTCGACACTGGAATATTTTCGCTTTGACAAACTTGATAAGTTGGGTTATCCGTTATCAATCCTCTATCGTAGGCAGGGCAAGGATCAGAACAATCGCAGGAGCTAGCCTCCCCATAGAATTCCGTACATATTTCATTAACATCACAAGCACTCTGCACCGTAGCCGTGATACAAATAATATAATCCGTATTGGGAGAAAGGCTATTCCACTCTGGGTTAAAGGTGGCACTATTACCACCATTAGCAATATCAGCGGGGATAGTTCCTCCTGAACACATGCCTCCGCTAGACAATCTCAAATCATAAGTCCTACTAGCCAAAGTATTATTGGAGCAAGAACCTCCAGTGCTATCCCCTCCCCCTATGGACTGAACGACTCCTAGGAAACCATTCGCATCGGAGGTGACCACATGGCAAGTCGTATAAGTTGTATTGCTCATAGCTGGCGAATAACTATCACAGTGTATAAAATTGACACTCGCATCATCAGGGAAACCACCTATGGCACAGTCTGGGGTGTTGCAATCACAAAGGCTAGGGGGCGGAGGGGGTGAACCACAGGTTACGTTTGCCTCCCAACCAGGGCCGTTCAGCGAACTGTCCGAAATAAAAACTACGTATAAACAGCCTGAACTAGCACTTGAGGTATAGGGGCCTCCAGTACCATTGCCAGATAGTGTGGCAATAATAGGAGCTGTGTTGTCATCTCCGTCGTATATAGTTAAAATATCAAAGCCTGATTCTGTGCTAAACGAAGTAAAGGTGAGCGTTACGGCATCGCCTGGGTTGTCTGGACAGATCAAAGTGGCAGTGTTGTCGTTGTTTGGGTAGTCGCCACCCACTCCTCCAGTATCATAGAAAGTGGCCCCACAGCCTACGGGAGGAATGGAACAACTGGAATTGCTCCAAGTTTTTTGACATTGAGGCGAACCGTTAGTCGGATTTGCATCAAAAGTAATCTCTGCGGCACAACCAGTTGTTGTGATGACGAGACTTCCAGAAAAATCATCAAAAGCAGCGTTCCCTACTCCTCCATATTCATAGCTGACAACATTAGTCATTCCATTGTATTGTGACCATTGAGAACTACCTACATTCGCTACCAGCGTCTCCGTCAAACCGCCACTGGGAGGGATAGAAGCAGGAAAGTTGTCCAAAGTAATTGTAGTGCTAGGCGAAAAAACGAGTACAAACCCAGCATTAGCACCATCACCTGACCCTACTTCGGAAGTATAGTTGATAGTATAAGTGTAGGTTCCGTTCCCATTATCCACACTTGACACGGACACCGTGGACTTATCGCAAGAATAGGCTTCTGTTTGAAAAAACAGAAGTACAGAGATTGACAAGAATAGTTTTAACAATAATTTCATTTCTAGTTCATTTAAGACATTAGGTTGATTGACAATATTCCCAGTAGGTTCTATTCAAAAAAATCCGATAGGACCTAATTGCTGCATTTCCTTAAAATGCAGCATCAGCTTTTCAACAAACACAAAAACAAAGTTTGCACTTATTGCGACCAGTCTCCTATACAGTTCAAAAAAAGAGACTGATGTTGACAGAAAAATTGAAATTGATTTGAATGAAATTTCGGATAGCTTAATAAAGCTAAGAAGCTCTATTTTGAGAAGTCCCCTTGAGCATTAAAAAAGGGTTCTGATTCTAGAATCAGAATAGAACTTCAATAGAAATCGAAAAACGCTGGCTTAAGCCAAAATATATGTTCAAATATAGGTTCAAATCAAAATATTATTTTACCTCTTATTTTTCAGTATTGCATCGAATGAATCATATCCCTAGTATGTATTCCTAAAAATTGAAGCAGCCCCCCCTCTTACTGCCTTACAAAAAGCTATCTTTTGTCCTTATAGCCTGACGAATATGTTCTAAATGATGTTGACAATGCCAAGCATATATTCCGATGTTCGTTTTTAAATTATAACTCTTTTTATTTGTTGGATGGATAAAAATTCGTTCTAGTTCTATTTCACTCAAGCTGTTCAATAGCTTTACCCATTTATAATGTAGTCCCTTTAAAAGTAGCATCGACCCACTTAAATCATCATCATTCCCGTCCGACAAATCAGCCCAAAGTACCTCGTCATAAGCTTTTATAATCGGATTATCTTCTGTCAAAGCCCATTTAAAACGGATAAAACTATTGATATGACTATCCGCACAATGATGAACTACTTGCTTTATAGTCCAGCCCTCAGGTCGGTATCTCCAGCTCAACTCTTCTTTTGTTAATGGTTGAACTTGTGCTTCTATTTGCTCTGGAAATTGGCTGATTATTCCTATCCATTGTATTAGCTGCAGTTTTGAAATTTGTTGAGGTTTCTGAAATTTCCCAATAGGATATTTTAGCATACCTAGTTGAGAGTCGTTCATTTTTTTAGCATATTAGACATTATTCTATTTTCGATTTTGGTAAAAACAGTAGGCTATAAAGTTATGATTCTCAATCTAATATCTAAAGACTAACTACTAATATCTGATTTTAGAATAAAATCTATTATATGGAGAAGTTTGTAAAAATAAACCATGGCGAAGAAAAATCAAAATAAGACGCTTCCTAATCAATTAAGCGTAAAAGACTTCCTCGAGAAGATTGAGCATCCTCAAAAAAGGCAAGATTGTTTTGAGATACTAGGCATTATGCAACGCATCACGGCTGAGCCGCCTGTGATGTGGGGAACCAGTATCGTTGGTTTTGGCACATATCACTACAAATATGAATCCGGTCGAGAAGGTGATATGCTTAAAATTGGTTTTTCCCCTCGAAAACAAAACCTGACGATGTATATCATGCCTGGCTTCAGTAGATATGATGAACTGATGTCGAAGTTAGGGCAATATAAAACAGGTAAGTCATGCCTTTATATCAAAAAATTGGATGACGTCGATAAAAGGGTATTAGAAGAATTGTTCATAGAGGCCTACAAATATATGAGTGAGAAATATGATTAAGACATTTCAAACCATAGTAAATTAGCCTTTGTTCCTCCATTATAATCAATCAAAACCTCGGTAGCTTCTGGGATAGTTTGAATACAGCGCACCTGTATCTGATGGCTTTCCAAATCATAGGCTATCTCTGCATTGGGTTGGGGAGAGTGGTTATACAGAGAGCCAAACCCTAGTGCAATACAAGCAGCCCCTTCTGGCTCGGGCCAGAGGAAATAATAATCGTGCAGAAAAGTTTGATGAATGGTAGCTACCTGTTCTGGAGGTATCACAATCACTGGACAAATTTCGATTAAGCTGCCTTTATCGATTTCAGTAGCCGTGAAAACGCCCCGTCCTCGTTGTTCGCTTTCTAAAAGATATAAACCTGGTATTTGCAGCATTTGAATGAATTACTAAGAAAGGGGTTTTCATAGTGAAAGTCCCTTTTTATAAGCCGATGGGGTTTTCCCAACTTCTTTTTTAAAAGCATTGTTAAAAGCTGATTTGGATTTGAACCCAGCTTTATTACCAATTGCTTCAATCGTCAGTAGATTAGAATCTGGGTTGGCTAGCAACTGTTTGGCTTCCTCTACTCTATAGGAGTTGATAAAACTTACAAAAGACCGGCCTATTTCATTGTTAATGGTTTGAGAAAGATATTTACTATTGGTGTTCAGCATCAAAGCCAAGCTATAAATATTTAAATCGTGGTTTAAATAGGGTTTTTCCTTTTTTACAAAAGAAAGAATTTCTTCTTTTAGTTTGGGCCTTGATACACTAGTCGTTGTTTTCTCCAAGGGCGTTAATAAGTCTCCCTTTACTGGTTTATCCGATAATTCAGATTGTTCGGCGACTTCCCCCTCTGTATCATTTTGACTCATTTGTTCCTCCTCCTCCTCGACTGGTAAGTTTTTATAAATATCGTCTTGCCGTATAGCGTGAAAACCAGTGTAGATGACATAGGCCAGCATCGTAGTGTCAAATAAAATATCAGAAGCTACATTGTCAATTAGATTAACAACAATCATCAATATAAAAAACCCTAAATAACCCGTAATCAATATTCGGATCCATTTTAGGTTGACATAAGTATCATAAGAAAACACATTAGCAATGTTCTTTTGATGCTGGCTGTAAAGTTTAAATGATTGGTAAATGTAATAGGCATTTTGAATAGGGAAAATCACACAGAGTGTACCAATTGTCAAAAACATGAACACCTGAAGTATCGTACTACTATCTACAAAAATAAATTTGAAGGCTAAAAACAAAATTACACTCAAAAAACCAACCGAGGCAGCATAAATATAGTGTTTAAATAGGTTTTTCCTTTTCTTAGGTCGGACCAATGAGTGAATATACAACCATAGAGTAGGTGCTAAGCTCAAGACTGCTATATTGAGCAGGGGTATGAAATTACTTGCAAATTCGAGATAACCATAATCATATATCTCAAAAAAAGCGATTATAAATGTAAGTGAAGCAAAAAAGGCAATCAAGAAACGATTATAACTGTATTTATAATCTTTTACAATAAGAAGTTGTACCGTGTACAAAAAGGCAACGAACAGAGCAATAATTCCTATCAAATCTACTGGTCGAATGGACAACTGCTCCATACAATTAAAACTTAAGGGATTTAGTTTTTAAAGAGAAAATGACAAATACTAGTCAAAAGCACTACCGAAACATAAAAATAGTAAAATTTAACTGCCAATATCAATAAAAAAAGCTGGCCTCCTTTTGGGAAGCCAGCCAAGAATCGAAAATTTAACCTTATTATTATATTTTTATCAACTTTTCTGTGTCAAGTATAGAACCATTATCATCTTGAATCATAATGATATACGTTCCGTTACCAAGTTCTTCCAAGGACAATTCAACACTGTTCAATCCTCTTGACAAACCGTAAGTACCCGTTTTTACTTGCTTTCCTAGAATATCTAGGATAGAAATATTCACATTGGTATCTCTAGGCAAAGCAATCTGTACGAACGTTGTTCCTTTTGTAGGATTAGGCGTTGTGCTAAGGATTGTTTTGCTTCTATCACAGTCGTCTAGCTGTACGCTAAGTGCTTGAGAGAAATCAAATCCACCATCAAAATCAACTTGCTTGATTTTGTAGTAGGTTCTGAATTGAGCATTTCCATCAACAAAAGTATAATTTTGTACTTCTGAGCTATTTCCTGCACCAGCCACTCTACCAATAGCAACGAAACGGTTGCCGTCAAAGCTTCTCAATATTTCGAAGTGGCTGTTGTTACTTTCGGTAGCTGTTGACCAAGATAAAGTAGTAGAACAACCATTTGCCTCTGCATTGAAAGAAATCAATTCGACGGGAACTATGACCGTCGCAAATCCTGCGTCCACTTGCTGGTAATGAGCTGCACCAGTCGCACTATCAGCAGCATCGATTGTTCCTTCTGCACATGCTGGGCAAATAGTAATAAGTCCAGTTTGTGCACTAGCATTGATATCACTATCCGTAGCAGTAGTTGCATCAGGGTCGTCTTGGAAAGTTGGCCCTACATAGCCCGTAGGCGTTCCGAAACCAACCGAATAACTTTGACCATAAGTCAGACCACCAAAGAAGTAATTTCCACTAGCATCAGTAACTACAGTAGCTATGGGGACACCACCTGCATCATACAAGGTAACCGTCACTCCTGCCAAAGGCGTACTATTATTATCTACTCCGTCCGGTGTTGATTCCGTATCACCCCATACTGTACCTGCAATAGAACCTTGGTCAGAACAGTCGTTCGCTACAGCT